>CASEML010000057.1 GCA_949289145.1 uncultured Eubacteriales bacterium
ACGAAGTGCATTGCAACTGAAATGACACAGTTTTCGCCCATTAATGAATGCTTATCATTGTTTGTGACTTTATCAACCATTGCACAAATGGCTAAAATAAAGGCTTTTTTGTGCAAAATAAATAAGAAAGTGTAGAGAGAAGATTTTATGGAAATGGAAAAGATGAATCATAAAAAGGTTTTTAGCAGGCTTGGTATTTCATTGTTTATCATTACAGTGCTTGTAAATGCAGTCCAATATCTTATGAGTCTGTTGATCAATAAATTTGTACCGGAATTTACCGAAAGCTCCTGGTATCTCTATTCTATGTTAATCGTCAGCTTTTATCTAATCGGTGCGCCGGTGTTTTACTTGTTGGTTAAGAATATTCCTGTACGGGAATCAAAGGAAAAGAAACATTTAAAATGGTATGAATTTATTTGCCTTCTTATCATGTGTTTGGCAGCCATGTATATTTTTAATATGATTGGTGTAGTGATTAACCTTGTAATTGGTATGATGGTAGGGAATATTAACTTAAATCCATTAAACAGTGCCATTGGAGGACTTGATCTGCTGCCAACGGTACTGATTGCCGGAATAGCCTCTCCTATCGTAGAAGAATTAGTATTTCGTAAAGTATTATTAGGACGTCTTAGAGCCTATGGAGATGTCATCGCAATTTTAGTCAGTGGTTTGTGTTTTGGGTTGTATCATGGAAACGTTGCACAGTTTTTATATGCTTCAGCGTTAGGATTTATTTTTGCGTATGTGGTAATACGCACAGGAGATATTCGGTATACGATGGCACTGCATATTTGCATTAACTTGTTGGGAACCGCTATTCTTCCGCAAATCGTGCAGATGGGAACCATGGCGACGATGATAGTAGGAATGGGCGTAATCTGTTTGATTATGGCAGGCATCGTGTTATTCATTCTTGCTATTGCGCTGAAAAAATTAAAGTTTGAAAAAGGAGAAATCACTCTTGAACACCCATTTAAAACGGTTTGGCTCAATGGGGGTATGATTCTTTTTGTGTTGATCAGTTTGGCTTCTTGTGTGATGGTGCTGCTGTCTTTATAGTGGATAATGCCCAAAAATCTGCACTTGACAAGATAGAATAATATGTTACAATAATTTAGGATTAAATAGAAAAGGCAATGAAGGTGTTTAGTAGCGTCTTTTTTCGTCCAGAGAGAGAAAGCCAACGGCTGTAAGCTTTCTTACGTTCAAAAAGAATTGTGAATTTCCCACTGGAGCTGCGGTTTTGAAAAGTAAGTAGAAGCCGACGTTTGTGCACGTTACGCAAGAAAGAGTCTGAGCAATCAGAAATCAGGGTGGTACCGCGGATTATACTTCGTCCCTTTTGGGGCGGAGTTTTTTTAGTTTGTACAAAAAGGAGTAAAATGATGAAAGAAAAATTAAAAGCAATTCGTGAAGAGGCAATGAAACAGATCGAAGCTTCCGACGCATTGGAAAAACTGAATCAGGTAAGAGTTAATTTTCTTGGGAAAAAAGGAGAGCTTACCAGTGTTTTAAAAAGCATGAAAGATGTGGCACCGGAAGACAGACCAATGGTGGGGCAGTTAGTAAACGAGACAAGAGAAGCCATTGAAACTGTTTTAGAAGAAACCAAGACGAAATTAGAGAGAGCAGCAAGAGAAGCCCAGTTAAAAAGAGAAGTAATTGATGTTACGCTTCCGGCAAAGAAAAATAATGTAGGACATCGTCATCCAAATACGATTGCTCAGGAAGAAGTGGAAAGAATCTTTATCGGCATGGGCTATGAAGTTATGGAAGGACCGGAAGTAGAATATGATCTATATAATTTTGAAAAATTAAATATTCCTGCAAATCATCCGGCAAAAGACGAACAGGATACATTCTATATTAATAAAGAGATTGTACTTAGAACCCAGACTTCTCCGGTACAGGCACGTGTAATGGAGCAGGGAAAACTGCCAATCCGTATGATTGCGCCCGGACGTGTATTTAGAGCAGATGAGGTAGATGCCACCCATTCTCCATCCTTCCATCAGATCGAGGGACTTGTCATTGATAAAAATGTAACCTTTGCAGACTTAAAAGGAACTTTGGAAGTATTTGTAAAGGAGTTGTTCGGAGAAGCTACGAAGATTAAATTCCGTCCACACCATTTTCCATTTACAGAACCAAGTGCGGAAGTTGATGTAAGCTGCTTTAAATGCGGAGGCAAAGGATGCCGTTTCTGTAAAGGAGAAGGCTGGATTGAAATTTTAGGCTGTGGTATGGTTCATCCACACGTCTTAGAAATGTGCGGCATTGATCCGGAAGAATACTCAGGCTTTGCTTTCGGCGTGGGCTTAGAGAGAATCGCATTATTAAAATATGAAATTGATGACATGCGTTTATTATATGAAAACGATGCACGTTTCTTAAAGCAGTTTTAAGGAGGAAAAAACAAATGAATACATCATTAGCTTGGATTAAAGCATATGTGCCTGATTTAGACGTGGAAGCACAGGAATACATGGATGCTATGACACTTTCCGGTTCTAAGGGAGAGGGCTTTGTAAAATTAGATGCGGACTTGGAAAATATTGTAATTGGACAGATTAAAAAAATTGAAAAACATCCGGATGCAGATAAACTGGTGGTATGTCAGATTGATGTGGGTCAGGAGGAAGCAATCCAGATCGTAACCGGTGCACCAAATGTAGAAGAAGGAATGAAAATTCCCGTTGTGTTAGACGGCGGACGTGTAGCAGGGGGACATGACGGTAAAAAAACACCAGGCGGAGTTAAAATCAAAAAGGGTAAACTTCGCGGTGTAGAAAGCACTGGTATGCTCTGCTCGATTGAAGAATTAGGTTCCAGCAGAGATTTTTATCCGGAAGCACCGGAAGACGGCATTTATGTGTTTGAAGATGATGCAGTGGTAGGTGAAAGTGCAATCCATGCGTTGGGACTTGACGATGCGGTAATTGAATATGAAATTACCTCGAACCGTGTGGACTGTTTTAGCGTAGTTGGTATCGCAAGAGAAGCAGCAGCTACTTTCAATAAGGAATTTAAACCGCCGGTGATTAAAAAAACAGGAAACACCGAGGACGTTAATGATTATATAAAGGTAACCGTAAAAGATACAGAACTTTGTAAGCGTTATTGTGCCAGAGTGGTAAAAAATATTAAGATTGCACCATCACCAAAGTGGATGCAGAGAAGACTGGCAGCCCATGGAATTCGCCCAATCAACAATGTAGTAGATATAACAAACTATGTAATGGAAGAATTTGGTCAGCCAATGCATGCCTATGATTTAGAAACCATTGTAGGAAAAGAAATCATAGTAAAGAGGGCAGAAAATGGAGAAAAATTCGTTACTTTAGATGGTCAGGAAAGAGCGATGGATGAAAATGTGCTTATGATCTGTGATGGAGAAAAAGCAGTAGGTATTGCAGGAATTATGGGTGGAGAAAACTCTATGATCACAGACAGTGTGTCCACCCTGCTTTTTGAAGCAGCATGTTTTGATGGAACAAATATTCGTTTATCCAGCAAAAGGGTAGGACTTAGAACAGATGCTTCCAGTAAATTTGAAAAGGGATTAGACCCGAATACAGCAGAACTGGCCATGAACAGAGCCTGTCAGTTAATTGAAGAATTAGGCGCCGGAGAAGTAGTGGGAGGAATGGTGGATGTTTACCCTGTAAAGAGAGAAGGAAACAGAGTAAAATTTGATGCCGCTTATATAAATCATTTATTAGGAACAGACATTGATGAAGCAACTATGCTTTCTTATTTCAAAAAAATTGATCTAGGATATGATGAGGCAGCCAAGGAGATTATTGTTCCATCTTGGCGTCAGGATTTACTCCGTCCGGCAGATCTTGCGGAAGAAGTGGCAAGATTTTACGGATATGATAATATTCCCACCACACTGCCAACCGGAGAAGCTACTACAGGAAAACTTCCGTTTGATAAGCGGATTGAAAGTGTGGCAAGAGATATTGCAGAATTCTGTGGCTTCAGCCAGGGCATGTGCTATTCCTTTGAAAGTCCAAAGGTATTTGATAAATTATTACTACCGGAAGATGCAAAAGAAAGGCAGGCAATCGTAATATCTAATCCGTTAGGAGAAGATTTCAGCATTATGCGTACGATTTCTTTAAATGGTATGTTGACTTCTCTGGCAACCAATTATAACAGAAGAAATAAGAATGTACGTCTGTATGAATTAGGAAATATATATCTGCCAAAATCATTGCCATTGACAGAACTCCCAGATGAGAGAATGCAGTTTACCTTGGGATTTTATGGAGATGGAGATTTCTTTACTATGAAAGGGGTAGTAGAAGAATTTTTTGAAAAGATTGGACTTCATTATAAGACCCAGTATGATCCAAAGGCAGGTAAAGCTTTCCTTCATCCGGGAAGACAAGCCAATATTATTTACAATGGTGAAGTGGTTGGCTACTTAGGTGAAGTTCATCCTGAAGTTGCAGATATCTATGGAATAGGGGACAGGGCTTATGTGGCTGTAATTGATATGCCATCCATTATTCCGTTAGCAACCTTTGACAGAAAATATGAAGGTATTGCTAAATTTCCGGCAGTAACCAGAGATATCAGTATGACGGTTCCAAAGGAAATTTTGGCAGGACAGATGGAGGAAGTGATTGAACAGCGCGGTGGCAAGATATTAGAAAGTTATTCCCTGTTTGATATTTATGAAGGTGCCCAGATTAAGCCTGGATATAAATCTGTAGCATACTCAATCGTATTCCGTGCAAAGGACAGAACCTTAGAGGAGGCAGATATTACTGGTGCCATGAAGAAGATTTTAAAGGGATTAGAGGATATGGGCATTGAATTAAGGCAGTAAGTAAAAAGATTTGACTAAAAACGATGGTGTTTTTCTTGAAAGTCTGGTGAAAAATCATCAGACTTTTATGTTAGGTATATTTATCTATATAAATAGTGATAAGTCGGTTATATATTTTAGAAGTGTCTTAAACCATTTGTGATAAGAAAAGGGGAAACTTATAAGGGAGTTTTTTAGATGGAATAATATTTTAAATTTCTCCGCCAGGAGTTAACTTTAAATGAGTTTATATTGCAAACCGTAGTTGTAGCGAAAAATTAATATATTGCTTGTATCAGATGGCATAAGTGTTTATAATGAGAAAAGGGAATAGAAGGAGAGAATATTTCATTATGAAACTAAAAAACATTTTAATCGTAGTCCATAATATAGAAGTATCCAAAGCATTTTACCATGAATTATTTGGTCTGACAGTGGTCACTGATTTTGGAGAAAATGTGATTTTAACGGAAGGACTTGTACTTCAAGAGAAAAAAGTGTGGGAGAAATTTATTGAAAGAAATGTGAGAATGTTTGGAAATGATGCAGAATTGTATTTTGAGGAAAATGATATGGATGGCTTTCTTGAAAAATTACAACGCAGCAAATGGGACATTGACTATGTGAATCCCATGATACAACATGATTGGGGACAACGGGTAATACGCCTGTATGATCCGGACAAGCATATGATTGAAGTGGGAGAGTCTTTGGAATTTGTGGTACGGAGATGTTTAAAAGAAGGCATGACGGCAGAAGAAACGGCAAGAAAAACTCAATTACCAATAGATATGATAGAGCAAATATATCAGGAGAATAATCATGAATGTAAAAGATTTTGATTTTTATTTACCAGAGGAACAAATTGCACAGGATCCATTAGAAAATCGTTCCGATTCCAGACTTATGGTATTAGATAGAAAAAGCGGTGAAATAGAACATAAGATTTTCAGGGATATTACGGGATATCTGAAAAAAGGTGACTGTCTTGTAATTAATAATACAAAAGTATTGCCGGCAAGATTGATTGGTGTAAAAGAAGAAACGGGCGCAAAAATTGAAATACTGTTATTAAAGCGCAGGGAAAACAATATTTGGGAAACTCTTGTAAAGCCAGGAAGGAAAGCAAAGAAAGGTGTAAAAATAAGTTTTGGTAATGGGCTTTTAATAGGGGAAATTATAGACGAAATAGAAGAGGGAAACCGTCTGATACAATTTTCCTATGAAGGAATTTTCGAAGAGATTTTGGATCAATTAGGACAAATGCCGCTGCCGCCATACATTACCCATCAGTTAAAGGATAAAAACCGCTACCAGACCGTATATGCCAAGGAAGAAGGCTCTGCAGCGGCACCAACAGCAGGACTTCATTTTACAAAGGAACTATTGCAGCAGATAGAGGATATGGGAGTTACCATAGCACATGTTACTTTACATGTGGGATTGGGAACCTTCCGTCCGGTAAAAGTGGAAAATGTATTGGAGCATCATATGCATTCGGAATATTACTGCATTGAGGAATCAGAGGCAAAAAAAATAAATGACACCAAGAAAAATGGAGGGAGAGTCATTGCCGTGGGAACTACCAGCACGCGCACTTTAGAATCTGCAACCGATGAAAACGGAATTTTACAGGCAAAAAGCGGTAATACAGAGATTTTTATTTATCCGGGATATAAATTTAAAATGATTGATGGATTGATTACCAATTTTCATTTACCCCAGTCTACCCTTTTAATGTTAGTATCTGCTTTTTCTACCAGAGAACATATATTGCATGCTTATGATGTGGCGGTGAAAGAAGGGTATCGGTTCTTTAGCTTTGGGGATGCTATGTTTTTAATTTAGGATAAATACAGACAGAAAAATAATATTATTAATAGAAATAGTCTGACTATCATCTTCCAAAGAGGATGGTCAGACTATTATATATGATAATATAAAGTTCATTCAGTGTGCTTTTGGCTGATAGATTTCATATATAAATTACGAATACAGCTTTTGTAAATCCTCATAGAAGGCAGGATAAGAAATATTTACGCAGTCACTGTTTATAATAGTAGTAGTACCGTTAGCGTTCATGCCGGCAATAGCAAAGGACATGGCAATCCGATGATCTAAATTACTTTCAATGGTAGCTCCCTCCAAAGGTTTTCCGCCATGAATAATCATACCGTCCTCTGTACCTGTAATATCTGCTTTCATTAAGGATAAATTGTTTACCATCACATCAATACGGTTAGATTCTTTTACCTTAAGTTCGGCAGCATCTTTAATTACAGTAGTACCCTCTGCAAAACAGGCTAAAATTGCAATAATTGGAATTTCATCAATTAAGGTTGGAATCATCGCACCTTCTATCGTAGTACCATGTAATTTACTGCTCTTTACTAGGAGGTCAGCAGTAGGTTCACCGTTAGTGTCATTTCTGTTTAACACTTCAATATTTCCTCCCATAGCTTTGCAAACTTTTAAAATTCCATCTCTGGTGGGATTGCTTCCTACATTCTTAATCAGAATCTCAGAATCCGGTGTAATAAGTCCTGCTGCAATAAAATAAGCTGCAGAAGAAATATCACCCGGAACCACTACTTTACGCCCTTCTAATACCGGTTCCGGTTCAATGGAAATCGTAGTATCTTTCGTAGTAACATTAGCCCCAAAGAAATTCAGCATAATTTCAGAATGATTTCTGGAAAGGTAAGGTTCTGTTACCTTTGTAATCCCTTCTGCATAAAGTCCGGCCAGCAAAATTGCTGATTTTACCTGAGCGGAAGCAACAGGAGAGTTGTAGTGGATGCCATGAAGTGTACTTGGATGGATTTCTAATGGAGCACATCCATTTCCGTTGATGCTTTTAATATCAGCTCCCATTTCAGACAATGGTGTGATAATCCTTCCCATAGGACGTCTGCAGATAGAAGCATCTCCCGTTAAAGTAGTACGGAAATTCTGGCCCGCTAAAATCCCTGAAATCAGTCTTGTGGTAGTGCCACTGTTGCCTGTATCAAGCTGTATCTTAGATTCCTTTAAGCCATGAAGACCTTTTCCGTGAATTAGAATATGTTTCTTTGTGTTTTCAATATCTATGCCAAGCTTTCGAAAACAATCTATCGTAGAAAGACAGTCAGCTCCCTGTAAAAAGTTTGTTACTTCCGTAGTTCCTTTGGACAAAGCGCCAAACATAACTGCTCTGTGGGAAATAGATTTATCTCCAGGTACGGTAATTTCACCTTTTAATCCGGTTTTTCTTGTTATATTCATTAGATATTTCCTCCATATATAATATATAAATGTTATTTAAAACTATTCTACAGAATCATCATTGGGATTTCTGAATAATTCATTAGGAAGTATGGGGAAGGGAATCCCGATAATTCTTAGCATTTTCGAAAAAGGCATGAAGAGCCTCTTCATTTCCGTTTGCTAGCTGATTGCGTGTAATATTTAAATTTTCTATAAATAAATCCAGCATTTCTAATAAGGCTTTTTGGTTAGAAATACAAATGTTTTGCCACATATTAGAATTAGAAGAAGCGATTCTTGTAGTGTCTTTAAAACCTCCGGCAGCTACATTGCGCATATAGCCATGTTGATCCTTTTGAGATACCAAATTTACAAGAGAAGCAGCAATAATATGAGGCAAATGACTAACAGCAGCCACTACACGGTCATGTTCTTCTGGTGAAAGTTCCAGTGAAACAGCACCTAGTGATTGAACAAATGTAGAATAAGCTGTTAAACGTTCTAGGGATATTTCTCTTGTAGGTGTTAATATGAAAAAGGCATTTTCAATTAAGGTATCAGAAGAATATTCATAGCCGGATTTCTCCGAACCCGCCATAGGATGTCCACCAATAAAATGTTGATTTAAGCTGAACTGTTTAATTTCTTCATGAACGCAGGCTTTCACACTGCCCACATCGGTAAGGATAGTATGGTCAGTAAGCACTTTCTTTAATTCCGGTAGAAAATTTTTAAAGCTTTCCACTGGAGTACACAAAAAAATATAATCACAATTTTGAAAATATAGTACAAAATCTGAAATATCAGTAAGCATTGCATTTATAACACCTTCACTATGGGCCTGGGTAAGAGTAGTGCTATTTATATCAAAGGCATTGATTATAGCTTCAGGATAATGACGGCGTATGGATTTTGCCAGAGAGCCTCCGATTAATCCTAAACCTACAAAACCAATCTTTAGCATTAGATTTCGCTCCTTTAAATTAGAATATGGGAAAAGTCCCTAAGAATCCATTGTAAAGAAAGTTAAAGCGATTGTCAATACTTTACTGCTTTAAAGTGTAACGCTTTAAAGTGAAAACAGGTTCCTTTTATTGTAGTTGTAGGATATGTTACTTCAAAAAAGAAGTCGATAAATCGAAAATTTAATATGTTGATTTTTAGCTGTCAAAGTAATATAATTTTTTTAAATTCTATTTTTGAATACGAAAGTAAACAAAAGGTATGGAGGGAAATAAAAGTGAAAAAAGTAAAATGGTATCTATTTGCGTGTGCTTTGTTGGTATTGATAGGAGGTGTCTATTATTATGTAACCATTCCTGCTATTAACATTCACTCAACTGGAATGTGGACATTTTTATTTACTTTGTGCATTTTTGCGATGGTATTTATTGTGCTTCATTCCATCTATAAAGGCAAGAAACCGGAAAAAGCCGTGAAAGAATCATTGCCATTAAAGATTGCAGCCGGTGTAACTGCTGCTCTTGCAGTAATATATTTTATAGGCAGTCTATTGTCCTCGCCTATGATCAATGCTTCCAAGTATCAGAAGCTTTTGACAGTGGAAGAGAAGAAGTTTACAGATGATATTAAGGAAGTAAATTATAATCAGATTCCATTACTGGACAAAGATTCAGCCACATTACTTGGAAACCGCAAGATGGGAAGTATGGTGGACTATGTATCACAGTTTGAAGTAAGCAGTCTGTATACACAGATTAACTACAATGATGAGCCGGTACGTGTAACACCATTAATATATGCCAGTCCGATCAAATGGCTTACGAATAATTCAAACGGTATTCCGGCATATATTAAGATTGATATGGCAACTCAGGATACGGAGTGTATCAAATTGGATCAGCCTATTAAGTATTCCGAGGCAGAATATTTTAATAGAAATATTTACAGACATTTGAGATTCCAATATCCCACTTATATTTTTGATAGTTTTAGTTTTGAAATTGACGAGGAAGGAACTCCTTACTGGGTTTGTCCGGTAAAAAAATTTAATATTGGACTTTTTGGTGGTCAGACCATTGGAAAAGTAATTCTTTGCAATGCACAGACCGGTGAAACGAAAGAATATAAAGTGGAGGATGTACCTCAATGGGTAGACAGAGTATATTCTGCAGATTTATTAGTACAGCTTTATGATTATCATGGCACCTTAAAACACGGCTATTTCAACAGCATATTAGGTCAAAAGGACTGTTTGCAGACTACAGACGGATATAATTATATTGCATTGAATGATGACGTTTGGGTATACACGGGAATTACTTCTTTAAATTCAGACCAGTCCATTGTGGGGTTTGTTCTGATGAACCAGAGAACTATGGAAACCAGATTTTATTCGGTGGAAGGTGCCATCGAATATTCTGCTATGGGCTCTGCGGAAGGACAGGTTCAGAACTTAGGGTATAAGGCGACCTTCCCACTGTTACTCAACATTGCCAATGAGCCGACTTATTTTATGGCATTAAAAGATGATGCCGGACTGGTAAAAAAATATGCTATGGTAAATGTGCAGAAATATCAGTGGGTAGCCATCGGTGATACTGTAGCAGAGTGTGAAAAAGCATATGTTTCTTTATTGAATACAAACGGAATCAGCAGTGCGGAAGCAGGAAATTCACTGGAAATCAGCGGAAAGATTACTGCCATTGCACCGATCGTTATAGAAGGAAATACGCATTATTATGTATGCATCAGCGGAGATGAAGCGATGTTTGATTTTAATATGACAAATGCAGATGTGCTGGACATTTTAAAATATAAAGAGGGCGATATGATCAAAATCTCCTATGTAAAAGGTTCTCCGGTAAACGAAGTGCTGGAAATTAAATAAGTTGGTCTATTGACAAATGTACATCGTATGATAAAATTTTAAAAGAGAAAATAAGCATGAGCTTAAAGCATAACATAAAATGGAGGAATTACAAATGGCAACACCTTATAATCATAGGGAAGTAGAACAGAAGTGGCGTAAGAACTGGGAACAGAACCCGGTGAATGTAAATGATGGAAAAAAACCAAAATATTATTGTCTTGATATGTTTCCCTATCCGTCCGGAAGCGGACTTCATGTAGGACACTGGAGAGGTTATGTGATCAGTGATGTGTGGAGCAGGTATAAAATGCTTCATGGACATTATGTAATCCATCCAATGGGCTGGGATGCTTTTGGGCTTCCGGCAGAAAACTATGCTATTAAAATGGGAACACATCCTAGAAAATCAACTGCTGACAATATTTCTAATATTAAGCGCCAGATTAATGAAATTGCTGCTGTTTATGATTGGAATATGGAAGTTAATACGACCGATCCGGAATTCTATAAATGGACCCAATGGATTTTTGTAAAAATGTTTAAAGAAGGTTTGGCATATGAGAAGGAATTCCCGATTAACTGGTGTCCTTCTTGTAAGACAGGACTTGCAAATGAAGAAGTAGTTAACGGCTGCTGTGAACGCTGCGGTACAGCCGTAACAAAGAAGAATCTTCGCCAGTGGATGTTAAAAATCACAAAATATGCAGACAGACTGCTAGATGACTTAGATAAACTTGATTGGCCGGAAAGAGTGAAAAAAATGCAGGCAGACTGGATTGGCAAGAGTTATGGTGCAGAAGTAAACTTTAAAGTGGATGGCACAGACAAAGAAATTACCGTATACACTACAAGACCGGACACCTTACACGGTGCCACCTTTATGGTACTTGCACCGGAACATGCCATGGCAAAAGAACTTGCTGTACCGGAAACATTATCAAAGGTGGAAGATTATATTTATCAGTCCTCCATGCGATCTTCTGTAGACAGAATGCAGGATAAGGAAAAGACCGGCGTATTCACCGGAAGCTATGCCATAAATCCAATCAACGGAAAGAAGATACCAATCTGGTTATCTGATTATGTACTGGCTGATTATGGTACAGGAGCCATTATGTGTGTGCCGGCTCATGATGACAGAGATTTTGCCTTTGCCAAGAAATTTGGTATTCCAATTGTTCAGGTAATTGCAAAAGACGGAAAAGTAATTGAGAACATGGAGGAAGCGTATACAGATGCTGTGGGAACTATGGTAAATTCCGGTGAATGGAACGGAATGGAATCCGCAGTATTAAAAAAGGAAGCGCCAATGATGATTGAAAAGATGGGCGTAGGTAAGAAAACGGTAAATTATAAACTGCGTGACTGGGTATTTTCAAGACAACGCTACTGGGGTGAGCCGATTCCGATTATTCATTGTCCTGACTGTGGCAATGTACCGGTACCGGAAGAAGAACTTCCATTATTATTGCCGGAAGTAGAATCCTATCAGCCAACCGGTACTGGAGAATCTCCGTTGGCTGATATAGAAGAATGGGTAAATACTACCTGTCCTTGCTGTGGAAAGCCTGCAAAGCGTGAAACAAATACAATGCCTCAATGGGCAGGTTCGTCCTGGTATTTCTTAAGATATGTGGACAACAAAAATAACGAGGAATTAGTTTCTAGAGAAAAGGCAGATAAATACCTGCCGGTAGATATGTATATCGGTGGTGTAGAACACGCGGTACTTCACTTATTATATTCCAGATTCTATACTAAGTTTTTATATGATATTGGTGTTGTAGACTTTGATGAACCGTTCCTTAAACTGTTTAATCAGGGCATGATCACTGGAAAAAACGGAATTAAGATGAGTAAATCTAAGGGAAATGTAATTTCACCGGATGATTTGGTAAGAGATTACGGATGTGATTCTTTGCGTATGTATGAATTGTTTGTAGGACCACCGGAATTGGATGCAGAATGGGATGACAGAGGAATTGATGGCGTATACCGTTTTATCAACCGTTTCTGGAATCTTGTTATGGATAATAAGGATAAAGGAACTACAGCAACAAAAGAAATGATTCGGATACGTCATAAAATGGTACACGACATTACACAGCGTTTGGAAAGTTTCAGTTTAAACACTGTTATTAGTGGGTTCATGGAATATAATAATAAGATGATTGACCTTGCAAAGAAAGAGGGCGGCATTGATAAAGAAACTTTAGAAACGGCTGTAATCCTGATGGCTCCTTTTGCACCTCATTTATGCGAAGAATTATGGGAAGCACTGGGCCACCAAGAAAGTGTATATGAAAACAGATGGCCGGAATACAGTGAAGAAGCAATGCAGGAAGAGGAAAAAGAAATTGCTGTTCAGATTAACGGAAAGACTAAGGCGGTGATTACACTGGCAGCAGATATTGATAAAGGTAGTGCAATTGCAGCAGCCAAAGCAGCCGTTGCAGATAAATTAACTGGCAATATTTTAAAAGAAATCTATGTTCCGGGCAGAATTATTAATATTGTTATGAAGTAAAATGAATGAATTAGATGGGCATATTCACATTAAAGAATATGCCTTTTTTGTATCAATATAGATAAAATTGTATAAAATGTGCAAAAAATACAGGATTTTGACCGAAAAACAAGACAAATTGTTGAAAAATAAGAACATAAGTTGTATAATAACTATATCATGCAGACTAGAAACAGAGATGCATGATACGAAATATAAGAAGTGTGAGGTGTGGAAGATGAGAGAAGAAAAGGGTATAAGAGAGAATACAAAAGAAAAAATGAGAAAAACGGGCCTGGCGTTAAAATTAATGTTAATGTCATTGTTTCCGGTAATTGTTTTAGGAGTTTTTTTAACTGCATATACGGTTCGTTTGTTGCAAAGCAGTATGCAGTCAGAAATCAAGGATGGTTTAAAAAGTACTGCAATAGCACTGGCAGGCGCCTACACTGCAATACCGGGAGATTTTGCAACAGATGAAGATGGAAATGTAGTTAAGGGGAACACTGTAATCACTGGGGATTATACAATGGTTGACTACATAAAAGAACTGGCAGATGTGGAGGCAACTTTTTTCTATCAGGACATTAGAACAGTTACATCTTTGAAAAATGGTTCTGAAAGAAATGTGGGAACAAAGGCAGCGGATGAAGTAGTACAAGAGGTATTGAAAAATGGAAATGATTTTTTTGATACAGATTTAGAAATCGGGGGAGAAACATATTACGCATATTATGTGCCTGTTAAAAATCCAGATGATTCTATTATTGGTATGGTATTTACAGGAAAGAGTCAGTCTGATGTGGCTCAGTTGATTCGGAGTGAGTGTTCTAGAATTGTGGGTGTGACAGTTGTGATTGTTTTAATTGCGATGGTTATTTCCGTTGTAATGGCATTTGCTATTATAAAAGCGTTACAGCATGCGATGACAGTTCTTAGAAAAGTCTCAACGGGAGATTTAACCGATATCGGTCAGATGAAAATGAAGGCACGTAAAGACGAAATCGGTGAAATTATCATGCACATTGATGAATTGAAAAATTCTTTAAAAAGCGTCATCAGTAATATACAGCAGTCTACTACTGTATTGACAGAATCCGCACATAGCCTTGACGTTGTAGCCTCCCAGACAAGCAGCATTACGGAAGGTATTGGTGAAGCAATCAGTGAAATTGCCAGTGGTGCATGTACACAGGCAAATGAAACAGATACTGCTGCCAGGAACGTAGAAAAAATGGGTGAAATGATTCAACATATGGTAGAAAGTGCAAATCAGCTCAATAGAAATGCAGACAATATGGGAAAAGCCGGACAGGAAGCCACGAAAATCATCGGAGAATTAAACGAATCCAATAATAAAACAATTCAGGCTGTAGAAAGAATCGGAAAGCAGACGAAGACTACCAATGATTCTGCACAGCAGATTAAGCAGGCAGTATCCTTAATCAGTTCTATTGCAGAAGAAACAAATCTTCTTTCTTTAAATGCTTCTATTGAAGCGGCGAGAGCAGGAGAGCAGGGCAGAGGCTTTGCAGTTGTAGCATCTCAGATTCAAAAATTAGCAGAACAGTCTAACAGCTCTGCACAGCAGATTGAACAAATCATTACAGAATTATTAGAAGATTCCGAAAAGACAGTGCAAATTATGAGTGATGTTACAGGAATTGTGGCAGAACAGCAGGAAAAATTAGATGCAACCAAGAGTAAATTTGAAGAAGTCAGCAGTGAAATTAATATATCACTGGAAGGAATCAAGGAAATTCAGAATAAAACAGAAATTTTAGATGATGCAAGAGGAAAAATTGTAGATGTAATTACAAATCTTTCTGCAATTTCTGAAGAAAATGCAGCTTCCGCAGAGGAAACTACAGCTTCTACAGAAGAATTAAATGCATCTGTGGCAGAACTTGCAAAATCAGCCGAAAAGCTGAAAGAAATGGCAACTTCTTTGGAAGATCAGGTTAAGATTTTTAAAATTTAGGTCCCATTTGATGAAAAATTTTTAATAAGTGCTCAATCCGTTCCGCTTCCGCTTTGGAGGCGGAATTTTTTAATAAATCAATAATTAGGTTCATTTCTTCCGTTGTAAAACTTAAACCTTTAGCTCTTGCAGTAGACAGGGCAGCCATCAAAAGAGGCATTGCTTCATTTGGCGATTTTCCATGGATACCAGAAGCAAGCTTTTCTAATAACTGTAATTTTTCAGGAGAGATATTTTTTAGTCGCTCATCTTTTTTCCAATCATTCATAAACAAAATCCTTTCTGGTTTTTTTGAAAATTTAAAACAGACTTTTATATGTTTCAAACATAGTTTGCTGTTCTGGAGATAAGAAGGTCTTTAATATATCCATATTCTGAAATGGGGTGGTATCAGAATCCTGGTTTTCCTGCTGAAATTCACTGCTTGTTTTGTAGAATTCAGAGTATGTTTTATAAATCTGCATTGCTTGTAAAAAATTCAGCATCATATCTAAAGTTTCGCGTTCTGCATCATCACATACATTTTTTAATGCAGTTACCATTTCTAATAGATTGCCGCGAGAATCGGTATCTTGTTCACATGCAGTCAGAGAAGCGTTGTTCTTAGAAAAAAACTGAATGGTATTTACAAACTCAGAAAATTTCAAATAAATGGATAAAAAACGCTGTTCACTGACTTGAATGTAGGGTAACGCTGTTTTAATCAATTTCATATTATGAGTGGTTATTTTGTTTTCTAAATCATTGGTGTATTCCATTGTCTGCTCCTTTCATTTCATCATACTCTATTTTATGAGTTTCTATTAAATATATGACTTTAATTGAAAGAGGTTTCGTTTTCTGCACAAAAAAATAAAATAAAATAGGAGGTGTTATTATGTATCATAAAATGATAGAGGAAGAGGATACTATTTATGAATTAGACGAGGAATGTGTAAACCAAAAAAAAGAAGAACGGGAAAATAAAGTGATACCGAAAAAGCAAGGAAAAGAGATAAAAAGAAAATCATAAAATGAGGAAGGCTGCCGATGTTACGGCAGCCTTCGTACAATAGAAAACCTGCTTTCTATTGTATTTGATTAGCAGATGCTGTTACCGTTTCCGCAGCAGCATACAAGTAAAAGGATGATTACAATGATACTGCAGTCACATCCGCAGCCACATCCATTGTTGCCGCCTAAAATACCGTTACCATTTCCGTAGCCACCGCAGAAAAGTAATAACAGGATAATCCAAATGCAAGAATTGTTTCCTCCGTCGCAGCTTCCGCATCCACAGTTTGTTGCAGCTAAATCACTCATAGTTGAGCCTCCAATTAAATTTATTTACACTTTATAGTATGAGTGGGGGCTTGTAAATGTTTCCATTTTTAGGAAAAAAATAGATAAAAAATAGATGAGCCAGTCGGAATAGCTTCCATATCACTAAAGTTTTCATACAATAAATAAGAAATAAAAGGTTAGGTAATTACAAAAAATAAGGGGATAGGAGCATTATGGAACGAGTAAGACGGATGATTGGATGTGATGAGGCATACAAAAGGAAAATTTATGGAAATGGAGTGGGAATTGCTGTGTTAGATAGCGGTGTGGCAAGGCACATAGACTTGCAGGGAAGGGTAAAGGTATTTCAAGACTATGTGAGAGGAAGGAAGCAGCCTTATGATGATAACTCACATGGAACCCATATTTCCGGAATTGTTTGCGGAAGTGGAATACGTTCGGAGGGACGTTATATGGGGATTGCACCATTAAGTCATCTTATCATTTGCAAAGTTTTAAATGAAAAAGGAGATGGAGATATTGAAAACGTAATTCACGCCATCGATTGGGTTGTGGAACATGCAAAGATGTATCAAATAAGAATTATGAATATATCTGTGGGTGCATCTCCTAAGGAAGCAGATAGTGAGGAGGCCTCTTTGTTGGCGGCAGTGGAATATGCATGGAGTAAAGGAATCGTAGTAGTTGCTGCTGCAGGAAATAATGGACCTGGCTGCGGGACTATTACAACACCGGGGATCAGCAGAAAAATTATTACGGTTGGGACCCTTGGTGATACTAACACAAAGCAGAGGGAATATTCCGGGCGTGGTCCTACCAATATTTGTGTTATGAAACCGGAAATTGTATCACCGGGAAATGAAATTATCAGTTGTAATGGGAGAAATTCTTATAAAAAAATGAGCGGTACTTCCATGGCAACACCAGTAGTCAGCGGAGCCATTGGATTATTGCTGGAGAAACATCCAGATATGACGCCAAAGGATGTAAAATACTGCCTTTATAGGACCGCAAAAGACTGCGGGTATACGAAACAGATACAGGGATGGGGAAGGATTGATGTGGCTGGAATGATGAGATATTAAACTGCAGAAGTAACAGTTCAACCTTATTGGTTAGGAGGACGCTCATAAATGCTGTAGCACTTATGAGCTGTTCTTGGAAAATTAGAAAAATCGTGTTTGGTATTGACAAAATATTGCATAATTGTATACAATGATACAAGAATAAAAGAGAGAAAGATCTCTTATGACATTTTGGAGGTTTTAAGATGCAGAACAGAGCAGTAAAAATGAATGATCATACTAATTTACTGGAATTAGAAGAACATATGTATCAGTTGGTTGACGTGGATACGCCCAATGTATTCCGCAATCTTTTTCCGTATGATGAGGTACCAAAGATAGCTTTTAATGATAGGATTGTACCTCATCATATGCCGGATGATATCTGGATTACCGATACAACTTTCCGTGACGGACAGCAGTCCAGGGCGCCATACAGCACAGAACAAATTGTAACCATTTATGATTATCTTCATAAGTTAGGAGGACCTAACGGAATTATTCGTGCCAGTGAATTTTTTCTTTACAGTAAAAAGGACAGAGATGCTGTTTATAAGTGTATGGAGCGAGGCTATAAATTTCCGGAGGTTACAAGTTGGATTCGTGCCAGTAAAAAGGACTTTGAACTAGTGAAAGATATTGGGCTGAAGGAAACAGGTATTTTAGTCAGCTGTTCTGATTACCATATTTTCTATAAAATGAAAATGACACGCAGAGAGGCCATGAACCATTATTTAAGCGTTATTCGTGAGTGTTTGGATCAGGGTATCAGTCCAAGATGCCATTTAGAGGATATCACAAGAGCAGATATTTACGGGTACGTAATCCCGTTTTGTTTGGAACTTATGAAACTGATGGAGGAATATAAGATTCCTATTAAAATTCGTGCCTGCGATACCATGGGATATGGCGTAAATTATGCAGGGGCAGTGATTCCACGTTCTGTGCAGGGAATTATCTATGGTCTTATGACACATGCAGGGGTGCCTTCCGAACTGTTGGAATGGCATGGACATAATGATTTTTATAAAGCTGTATCTAACTCTACAACCGCATGGTTATATGGCTGCAGCGGAATCAATTGTTCTTTATTTGGAATTGGAGAAAGAACAGGCAACACACCACTGGAAGCCATGGTATTTGAATATGCGCAGCTGCGGGGCAGCCTAGACGGAATGGACACAACTGTGATTACAGAACTGGCAGAGTATTATGAAAAAGAAATTGGTTATCGTGTGCCGTCCCGGACACCATTTGTAGGAAAGAACTTTAATGTGACAAGGGCTGGAATTCATGCAGATGGTTTATTAAAAAATGAAGAGATTTACAATATATTCGATACAGAGAAATTCTTAAACAGACCAGTCTTGGTGGCAGTATCTAATACTTCCGGGCTGGCTGG
>CASEML010000058.1 GCA_949289145.1 uncultured Eubacteriales bacterium
ATTATAACATAGGACGGAGAGAAAGATGGTTATCGTTTAGCCATCTTTCTCTCTTTTTATGGATAAATTTCAGGGGAAGGCGTGACTCACATGAGTCACGCCTTCCCCTGTTTAGAACTGTCTATTTCCCGACAGCCCCTTTGTCATCTTTTAATAAATCTATAATAACACAAGAAGAATAAATCTGCAAGCAATTTGAGAAAAAAATTAAAGATTGTAAAAAATATATAAAATTAATAAAAAAAACGTAATAATTTAGACGGAATATTCAAATGGGTTGACGAGGTGGAAAAGCAGTGCTAAAATTTTTTATATAAAATAACAGGATAACAGTAGGAAATAAACGGGGAATCTGTGTTATTGGAAAGTGGAGGTATAGATATGACAGCAGAGGAATTGAAAAATTTAGACGAGTTTGTGAAAGTTCTGGATATGCAGGAAGAAATCCTGCAGTTTACACATTTTACTAACCAAGATGCATGGGAATTAGGTAGCATTATGGCACTGGAAGCAAAGACAAGAAATCTTTCGGTAGCAATCCGTATTGAATTAAATAATGGTTTTTGTGTTTTCCAATATGCGGCAGATGGTACTACACTGAGAAATCAGCTGTGGCTAGAACGTAAGATTAATACTGTGAAATTGATGGAAAAAAGCAGTCTGAATTTTTATGCTTCCCTAAGAAAAGCCGAGCAGAGCATGGAGGATGTATTTTTGGACGAAAAGATGTACGCTTGCTGCGGAGGGGCATTCCCAATCCGCATTGAGGAGGCAGGGGTGCTAGGAACCATTGCAGTTTCCGGCTTAAATCATGTAAGAGATCATGACTTCATTGTGAAATGTGTCAGTAAGTATCTTCATGCAGATGAAGTCCCAAGAATTAGAGAGAACATGTAATTCTTTTCATATCCTCCGGCAGGGGTGCTGTAAACTCTAAGGGTATGCCGGTAATGGGATGAGAAAAGATAAGACGGCAGGAGTGAAGCGCCTGCCGTTTTATTATGGAATAATCTGGGTAATACAGATAATCTCCAATTAACGGATAACCGATATGTTTCATATGTACACGAATCTGATGTGTACGTCCCGTTTCTAACTGCAATTTCAATAGAGAATGGGTATGAGAATAGGTAAGCCGGGTATAGTGGGTAACAGCGTGCTCTCCATGTTTATAATCCACAATCCGTTCTATGACAGAATCAGATTTTCTGCCAATGGGTGCATCAATTGTTCCAGAAATAGGTGTAATGCCTTTCACAATTGCCATATATTCTCTGTGAATCTGCCGCCTGCTTGCCATGACTGAAAGAATGGCAGAACTTAAGCTGTTTTTGGCAATGATGGTCAACCCGGTGGTGTCACGGTCAAGGCGGTTAATGCAACGAAATACAAAGGGAGAAGATTCTTTTTGGTAATAAAAAGCTACACCGTTTGCCAGGGAGTTTTCGTAATTGTGCATAGAGGGGTGAATTGGTGTGTCTGCCGGTTTATTTAACACAAGAATATCTTCATCTTCATATACAATGGACAGTTTCATGGGAACAGGGACTATTTTTTCGGAGGGTGCCGATTCTAAAATGGTTACAGTAAGCAGATCTCCTGACCGCAATATGTATTTTGTATTCCGGTGTAATTGGTTTACCAAGATTCCATGAGGATGTGTTTTTAATCCTGATATAATGTGACGAGAAAAGCCATGTGACTTCAAAAAGAAATCAATGGCTTTTCCGGCATTTTCTTTCGTTATATAGTAATTCAAAGTACGGTTCATAAATCTAATTTCCTATCGTATTAATTAGAGTACCAATGCCTTCAATTTCACAGCGCACTTCATCTCCCGGATGTAAAAATTTTGGTGGGTTAAATCCCATGCCCACACCGGCGGGAGTACCAGTGGAAATGATAGTACCTGCTTTCAATGTCATTCCCTGTGACAATTCATTGATAATATGAGGAATGGTAAAATGCATTAATCCTGTGTTGCTGTCTTGACGAAGTTCGCCGTTTACATAGCTTTTAATAGAAACATTTAATGGAAGCGGCATTTCATCAGCGGTAGTTATGTATGGTCCTAAAGGTGCGAAACCGTCGAAACTTTTTCCAAAATACCACTGGGTATGTCTTTTTTGAATATTTCTGGCACTGATGTCGTTTAAAATTGTATATCCGAAAATGTATTTTTCTGCGTCTTCTTCTGATACATTTTTTGCATCTTTTCCAATGATTACTGCCAATTCCGCTTCATAATCAAGAGAATCTACAATATTAGAATAACTTGGAATTGTTTCTCCGCAGGCAGTGGTTTTATTCACACGCTTGGAAAAATAAATTGCATAGGGCTCCTTTGTGGAGAGGGTGTCCGGCTCATAGCAGTCAGCTTCATTTTTGTGTTCCTGATAATTGATTCCAACACAAATAATATCCTGCGGTGGTTTCGGAATTGGGGCACATAGTTTTACGGAAGATAGAGGAATTGTCGGAATATCCGGTACTTCCTGTGCCAGATTAAGGCGTTCGAATTCTGCAGGAGTCACCTGTTCAATAACCGACATCATATTTTTGTAATCAATGTCAATAATAGAAAGCGGGATGATTCCGTTTTTTGTCTTGTGCAGAATACCTACTTGAGGTGTATCATCAGTTATACTCATATAAGATAATAATTTCATTTTAGTTACGCTCCGTTTGATTTGTCTTAAATATTATATAACTTATATGTGGGGAATACAAGAAAAAATTCAAAATTATCCTTTGGAAGAACAATACTCTTGAGCAAGTTTTATATGTATGCTAAACTTAGTTAAGTAACAAATGCAGGTAAGAACAATCGAAAGCAGAGAAAATGGGGGATGATTTATGAATCAGAGAATAGAGGCTGTAAAAAAGGAAATAAAGAAGGCAGTCAGGGGAAAAGATGACACCATACAAAAAGTATTGGCAGCAATTTTGGCAGGAGGACATATTCTATTAGAAGATATTCCAGGTGTGGGAAAGACCACTCTGGCAATGAGCATTGCAAAAACACTGGAACTGTCTTATAAAAGGGTGCAGTTTACACCGGACGTTCTGCCCAGTGATTTATTGGGATTTTCTATGTATAACCAGAAAAATCACAGCTTTGAATATAAGGAAGGAGCTGTTATGTGTAATCTGTTTCTGGCGGATGAAATCAACAGAACATCTCCGAAAACCCAGTCAGCATTATTAGAGGTTATGGAGGAAGGGAATGTAACGGTGGACGGCGTTACCAGAAAATTGCCGGAGCCTTTTGTGGTGATTGCCACAGAGAATCCTATGGGGTCTGCAGGCACCCAGCTGCTGCCGGAATCCCAGTTAGATCGCTTTATGATCTGTTTGACTATGGGATATCCCTCTCATCAGGATGCCATAGATATTTTAAAAGGAAATGCATCGGCGCCGTTGAGCAGATTAGAAAAAAGATTAGGGAAAGAAGAATTAATTTCCATAAGAAATCAGGTCAATGAAATGTATGTGCATGACAGTATTTATGAATATATTGTGACTATTGTAGAGAAAACCAGAGAAAGTGAATATTTTTACTCTGGCGTCAGTCCAAGAGGAAGCATAGCCCTTCTTCGTATGGCAAAAGCCATGGCGTTTATGAAAGGAAGAGAGTTTGTAACTCCGGAAGAAATAAAACAGGTTATTGGGGAAGTATTTGGTCATCGTGTAATGTTAAGCACTATGGCAAAATCCAGAGGAATTACGGTACAACAGGCGTTAAGGGCAGTATTGCAGGAGATAAAGGTTCCAAGAACTTAGAGAATAAGAGGGTATGGTATGATAAAAAGAATTAGGAATACAATTTTGTATGCAACAGTTCTGTTTGTATGCTGGTTTCTGTTTTTGTTGCTGCGTAGCTATTTTTTTCTGATTGCCCTCATCTTTTTTGGAAGTTTATTTTTGTATGATATAATTTCGTTAAAGATATTAAAAAATAACATAAATATATTGATTTACAATCCTAAAAACGCCATAACAAAAGGAGTTTTGGAGCATATCTCGGTGGGGCTGGACAATCATACGATTTTTTTTAGTCCAAATCTATATTTTACCCTGGAACTTAGCAATGAGTTTTACGGGGAAAAGGCAGAATATACATGGAATATTCCTCTATATGCAAAAGGGCATAGGCGGCTGGAACTTCCTGTCAGATTCCAACGTTCTGGAAAAATGATAATTTCTGTAAAAGAAATCAGAGTTGGCGGAATTCTTGGCATTTTAGAAGCAAAGCAGAAAGGGGATGGACAAAGTATGTTTTATGTGTATCCAAGGCAGCTGCAACGTTCTATGGATGCTAGGGAATATGGCGGATTAAAAGAGGAGGATAAAACCGGAAGGCAAGAGGGGACAAGGCAGGGAAACCATTTCTCAGAAGTCAGTGGTATTCGGGAATATACTCCGGGTGATTCCATGCGTGATATTCACTGGAAGTTGTCAGCAAAGAAAGAAAAGTTGATGGCAAAGGAGCATGTGATTTTATCTGACACAAACCAGACGCTGCTAGTAGAGTTAGCAGACGTATTGTATGAGCAGGAACGGTGTATAGAGGATGTGTTGGAGTTGTTAATGAATTTTCTGCAGGAATATGTCACTGGGGGAATACCCTTTGAAATAGTCTGGTGGAATCAGAAACAGGAATTCACAGAACATTTAACTGTAAATCGCACAGAACAGATTTTTAGTAGTCTGGAGCATCTTATGGAAGCAGGAATGTATAAGGATAATTTTTTGCTGGAGCATACATGGCTTCATGATAATCCAAGAGGGGAAAGGTATCTGTGGATTGGAATGGATGGCGATGTCCCAGAAGGGCAGATTGTGGCAGAAGGGAATGGTAAAATAATTGTGCGAACAGGGAAGTAAGGGAGGCAGGCTGTGATAAACAAAAAGCGAAAACAAAAAGATACAGAAGAATATATACAACTTTCTAATGGAATACAGCTTGCTTTTTCAGACAGCAGCCAGGACAAGCTCTGGGTGACACTTCTGACAAAAGGAATCATAGTATTTTTGCTGACATTTGGATCCATTGGGGGATTTTTGTCGGCCATTGGGATGGAATACAATGAAATGCTGTTTTTAGCGGCGGTTTTGACGGCATCTATATGTGTAAGTATGATTTATTATAATCGTTATGTGAGAGATTTGGGGTATGTAGTGTTTTTTGGAATATTTCTAGCAGTTGCACTGAAATACCGGATGTATATTAATAGTGGTTTTTACGCTATTATTAATGAGTTAATTGAAATTATAGTGGATTATTATGACTTGTCTGGTGCCAATGAATATTCAGAGTTTATTTCCAACCGCTACACCACTGTTACTGCAGCGGCGTGTTTTATCGGCATAGTAGAAACGCTGCTGTTAAATATGAATGTGCAGACTAAAATGAAGGCATTAAGGTGTGTACTGCTTTCGGCTGCTTTGTATTTTTTGCCGGTTTATCTGAATCAGGAACCGGATATGCTTTTTGTATTCTGTACGATAGTGGGGTTAGGAGGTATACTGTTAGGAAGAACCGGAGGCCATTATAAGAAAATTCTGTCAAGAAAAAAGAAACGTGAGGAGAAAAGAAGAAAAAGACAGAAATATATTTCTTATGATCAATCGGCGAAAATCAATACTCAGACCATGCTGCTGACAGGAATTATGGGTATATTTTGCATTTGGGCTGTGGGCGTTGTTGTACCGAAAGCAGGATTTGAAGGAACAAAACCAGATACGGGGTTTAAAACTATGATGGATGCTGCTGTTTTGGATGTATGGCAATATGGGATGGATGGTTTGTTTGGGAATCAGACCGCGGCCGGAGGCATGAGTAAAGGAAAACTAGGAAGAAATGCATCGGTTCGGCCTGATTATTCTACCGATCTGATATTGACTTTTACCCCCTACAGCACAGATACTATTTATCTAAAGGCATATACAGGAATTGTGTATGGTGACAGTCAGTGGGAAAATGATATATCATTGTTTCAAATAGCTGAAAATGCACAGCCTTGGGAAGAAAAATTTAAAAGAGAGGCCATGTATACAGAAGCTTTTGAATTGCAGAAGCAGTATGAAAACAGTGAAAGTGAGCGTTCTGCCAGGGGAATTATGAAGGTAGAAAATGTGGATGCTGACGTAGATTTTTTATATTATCCGTATTATACCATATTTGACAATTATAATGATTATCAGGGCTTTGCAGGGGATGGTCTGGCAATCGGGGAAGAACGGACTTATGTTTATTATCCTGCTACTTGGAAGGATAATTCCGGGCAGCTTGAACATACTGTCGACGATATATATTTGGATGTGCCGGAAAAGAATCAGGATGCAGTGGCAGCTTTTTGTGATGAAATGAATTTATCCGGCACGAATCAGGAAAAAATAGAACAGGTGGTACAATATTTTCAGGATAACATACCTTATACGGTACGTCCGGGAGCAGTACCTAAAGAGGAAGACACCATTAATTATTTTTTAAGTAAAAACAGAAAAGGGTATTGTGCCCACTTTGCCTCGGCAGCGGTGTTGATTTTTAGGCATTTGGGAATTCCAGCAAGATATGTGGAGGGCTATGCAGTCAGCTATAGTCAGGTTTTGGAAGGGGAAATTCTTTCCGAAAGTTACAGTGATTATTATACTGGATATTCAGAACTGGGAGAAACGGCAGTGGTGCAGGTAGAAGTCAGTGATGCATCAGCCCATGCCTGGGTGGAAGTTTATGATCAGAAATACGGCTGGGTTTGTGTAGACGTAACCCCATCTTCGGGAGAGGAAGAAAATGCAGGCACAGATTTTTGGAGCTTTTTTGGCAGTTTGTTTTCTGGCGGAACAGATACAGAACAGATACAGAATGAAGAAGAAAATCATAGTAGTACAATTTCTGTTAATTTTGGAAAATCGGCTTATGTGTTAGGAGGGATTATACTTTTATTGGTGTTTATCTGTATTGTTCATGTTAGGAAGAAGCTGAGACTTTGCAGTGTGGGTGATGAAAAAGAACGGGTGATCGGAGAATATTATTTACTCTGTCAAAACATACGAGCAATCAGTCAAGGATTTAACAGTTGTTTTTCTCATAAAGAGCAGTTGGAGTGGATGGAAAAGCAATTTGATATAAAGGTAGAGGAATTGGAAAAAACAGCAGAAGTGCTGACATGTATCAGTTATTCGGAAAAAGAAATCACTGGTGATGTATTGGCACAGCAGAAGAATAAGCTGAGGAAGCTGCGAAAGCAGATTACCCATGGCTGCACCATAAAAGAAAAATGGAAAATAATTATGTATTGGATAGGAAAAACCTGCTAGCAAAGATTTTGCTGGCAGGTTTTTAAAAACTCGGAGGTGTGCTTACCCAGATCAAGGTAGCACCTGTTTTTTCACTGGCGGTCAGGTAATGCTCTGATTTGGCAGTAAAATAAAAGGCTTCCCCTTTTTTAGCTTTGTATGTTCTGTTACCTAGATGAATGGTGATACTTCCCTGAAGTACATAACCGAATTCTTCGCCTTCGTGAGGCATATCTAAATAAGTGGAACCGCCGGGTTCAATGGTGAGACGAATGGGTTCCATCATATTTTTCTGGGCATTGGGAATAATCCATTCAATTTTATTTTTTAACTCACCGTCAACTTTCTGAAAGTAGTCATTCTGATGAAATACAATCTGTTCTTCTTCCGTATCATTAAAAAAAGACTTTAAATTAGAGCCAAGGCATTGCAGGATGTCCACTAATGTGGCAATGGAAGGAGATGCAATATCTCTTTCTAACTGGGAAATAAAACCTTTGGATAATTCTGCCCGGTCAGCTAATTCTTCCTGAGTCAGTCCTTTTGCTTTTCTAAGTTCTTTTAATTTGTGACCTATATTCATGCACTCGCCTCTTTACATTTATATCATTCAAATTTAAGATTAATTAATACTATAGCAAAGAATAAATTTATGGTCAATAAAAAAGAATAAATTGTAATTTAGGAATTTGACGAAGTGGGAACATTTGTGCTAATATAAATCAATATGGCTTTTTGCGCCAAAAATAAGGAAAGGGACGAGATTATGGCAAAACAGACATCATATGATGCGCATAATATTTCCGTATTAGAAGGGCTGGAAGCGGTAAGAAAACGCCCTGGAATGTATATTGGAAGTGTAACAACCAAAGGATTAAATCACTTAATTTATGAAATCGTGGACAATTCTGTGGATGAACATCTGGCAGGATTTTGTAATAGAATTGAAGTGACATTGGAAAAGGACGGTTCTGCCACTATTGCAGACAATGGACGCGGAATACCGGTGGATATGCATGAAAAGGGAATCAGTGCGGAACGATTGGTTTTTACCACACTCCATGCAGGCGGTAAATTTGACAATTCCGTATATAAAACCAGCGGCGGACTTCACGGTGTGGGTTCCTCCGTTGTTAATGCTTTGTCCAACTACTTAGATATCAAGATTAAACGTGACGGATTCATTCACCATGACCGGTATGAAAAGGGAAACCCAGTGATTGAGTTGGAAAATGGTCTTTTACCTAAAATTGGCAAGACAAGAGAAACAGGAACAGTGATTAATTTCCTGCCCGATGATACTATTTTTGAAAAAACCAGATTTAAGGCAGAAGAAATCAAGTCAAGGCTTCATGAAACCGCATACTTAAATCCTGAGCTTACCATTTGTTTTAAGGATAATCGTCAGGCAGAGCCTGAAGTAGTGGAATATCATGAGGAAGATGGGATTGTAGGATTTGTTAAGGATTTGAACAAAAAAAGTGAAGCAATTCATGATGTGATTTACTTTAAGGGGGAAAGTGAAGGAATTACTGTGGAAGTTGCTTTTCAGTTTGTCAACGAATTTCATGAAAATGTATTGGGGTTCTGCAACAATATTTATAATGCGGAGGGCGGTACACATTTAACTGGGTTTAAAACAATATTTACTACAGTGATTAATTCCTATGCCAGAGAGTTAGGTATTTTAAAAGATAAGGATGCAAATTTTACGGGTGCAGATATCCGAAACGGCATGACGGCCGTAATTTCTATCAAACACCCAGATCCAAGATTTGAAGGACAGACCAAAACAAAATTAGATAATCAGGATGCAGCCAAGGCAGTAAACAAAGTTACCGGAGAAGAAATTACAAGATATTTTGACCGTAATTTGGAAGCTTTGAAAAAAGTAATTTCCTGCGCAGAAAAAGCAGCTAAGATTCGAAAAACAGAGGAAAAAGCAAAGACAAATATGTTGTCCAAACCTAAGTTTTCTTTTGATTCCAACGGAAAGCTTGCCAACTGTGAGAGCCGGGATCCTTCCAGATGTGAAATTTTTATTGTGGAGGGAGATTCTGCAGGAGGTTCTGCAAAAACTGCCAGAAACAGGGAATTTCAGGCAATTCTTCCTATCCGGGGTAAGATTTTGAATGTAGAAAAGGCAAGTATGGACAAGGTACTGGCCAATGCTGAGATCAAAACTATGATCAATGCTTTTGGATGCGGCTTTTCCGAAGGCTATGGAAATGACTTTGACATTACAAAGCTTCGATATAATAAAATTATCATTATGGCAGATGCGGACGTGGATGGGGCACATATCTGTACGCTTTTGCTGACGCTGTTTTATCGCTTTATGCCGGAACTAATCTATGAAGGTCATGTGTATATTGCTATGCCTCCATTGTATAAAGCCATGCCTGCTAAGGGGCAAGAAGAATATCTTTATGATGATAAAGCTTTGGAAAAATATCGTAAGAGGCAGAAGGGCAATTTTACTTTACAGCGCTACAAAGGTTTAGGGGAAATGGATGCGGAACAGTTGTGGGAAACTACCCTGAATCCAGAAAGCAGAATTTTAAAACAGGTGGAGATTGAGGATGCAAGAATGGCCTCCGATGTAACGGAAATGTTAATGGGAACCGAGGTTCCGCCAAGAAAAGCCTTTATTTATGAACATGCCCAAGATGCGGAGTTAGATATTTAGGAGGAAAGATAAATGGAAGAACAGATTATAAAAACCGAATACTCCGACGTAATGCAGAAATCATATATTGACTATGCTATGAGTGTTATTATAGCCAGAGCCCTTCCTGATGTACGTGACGGCTTAAAACCGGTACAGAGAAGAACTTTATATGACATGCATGAACTGGGAATTCGTTTTGATAAGCCATATAGAAAATGTGCACGTATCGTAGGCGATACTATGGGTAAGTATCATCCTCATGGCGACAGTTCTATTTACGAGGCATTGGTTGTAATGGCACAGGATTTCAAAAAGGGACAGCCTTTAGTAGATGGACACGGAAATTTCGGCTCCATTGAAGGTGACGGAGCAGCAGCCATGCGTTATACGGAAGCACGTCTGCAGAAAATCACACAGGAAGTATTCTTGGCAGATTTAGACAAGAATGTGGTGGACTTTGGGCCAAACTTTGATGAAACTGAGAAAGAACCGTTGGTACTTCCTGTAAAGATACCAAACCTTTTGTTAAACGGTGCAGAAGGAATTGCGGTAGGTATGGCAACCAGTATTCCACCCCACAATTTAGGGGAGATCATCGAAGCGGAAAAAGCCTTTTTAAAGAATCCCGATATTACCACGGAAGAACTGATGCAGTACATTCAAGGACCGGATTTTCCCACCGGAGGAATTGTGGTAAACAAGGATCAACTGTTAGAAATTTATAAAACCGGTGTGGGGAAAATTAAACTGCGCGGTAAAGTGGAAGTGGAACAAGTAAAGGGCGGCAAAGAGCGGATTGTAATCACGGAAATTCCATACACCATGGTGGGAGCTAATATTGGAAAGTTTTTAAATGATATCGGTAATCTGGTGGAAACGAAAAAAGCACCGGACATTGTGGATATTTCCAATCAGTCCTCGAAAGACGGCATCCGTATTGTATTGGAATTAAAGAAAAATGCGGATACCAATCAGATCATTAATATGCTGTATAAGAAGACAAAGCTAGAAGACACCTTCGGCATGAATATGTTAGCAGTGGCTAATGGAAAGCCAGAAACTATGGGACTTCGTACCGTAATTGAACACCATCTTGATTTCCAGTATGAGATTACCACCAGAAAATATAAGACACTGTTGGACAAGGAATTGGATAAAAAGGAGATTCAGGAAGGGTTAATTAAGGCTTGCGATGTAATCGACTTAATCATTGAAATCCTTCGGGGCAGTAAGCATATTAAGGAAGCCAAAGCCTGCCTTGTCTCCGGAGAGACTGGTAATATTAAGTTTAAGTCTCAGGCATCGAAAAAGGCAGCTGCACAATTAAAATTCACAGAGCGTCAGGCAACGGCAATTTTAGAAATGCGTTTGTATAAGCTGATTGGTTTGGAAATTGAAGCATTGCTGAAGGAACATGAGGCAACACTGTTAAATATTTCTAAGTATGAAGAAATTTTAAGTAACCACAGTGCCATGACTAAAGTGATCCGCAAAGAATTAGACAGTATAAAAAAATCATATGCTGTGCCCCGGAAAACAGTGATTGAAAACGGTGTGGAAGCAGTCTATGAAGAAAAGAAGATACAAGAGCAGGAAGTAATATTCTTGATGGACCGTTTCGGTTATGCAAAAACCATCGATACCACCATATATGAGAGAAATAAGGAGGCAGCAGACAGCGAAAATAAGTATGTGTTTCCATGTATGAATACAGATAAAATATGTCTGTTTACAGATAATGGAACCATGCATACCATAAAGGTGTTAGATCTTCCCTTTGGAAAATTCAGAGATAAAGGAATACCGGTAGATAATGTAAGTAATTATAACAGCTCAGAGGAACAGATTATATTTACTGTGCCCTTAAAAGAATTAAATGATAAATATCTGATTTTTACCACAAAGTATGGTATGATGAAGAAAGTAATGGGAACAGAGTTTGAGGTATCCAAGCGTACCATAGCTGCCACAAAATTAAATGAGGGTGATAAGGTATGCACTATTCTTACGGAACCGTTAGTATTAATTTCCGAAGGTATGAGTATATCTGAGATTCCTAAAAATACCAACAATCTAGTTCTGCAGACCAGAAACGGTATATTTTTGCGGTTTTCTTCTACAGAGATACCGGAGAAAAAACGTGGTGCTGTGGGAGTTCGAGGAATAAAACTTACCGGAACCGATGAAGTAGAACAAGTTTATATATTTGATGAAAATGAAACATATGCTATTGAGTATAATCAAAAAGAAGTGGTGCTGTCCAGACTGAAAAAGGCAGGGCGTGATACCAAGGGATTCAAGTACCGGGGCTAAGGAGGATAACATGCGAGTAATAGCAGGCACAGCAAGAAGGCTTCAGTTAAAAACAATAGAAGGAAGCGATACCAGACCAACTACAGACAGAATCAAGGAAACATTATTTAATATGATTCAGTATGAATTGGCGGACACCAGATTTCTTGATCTATTCAGCGGCAGCGGGGGTATCGGAATCGAAGCTTTAAGCAGAGGGGCAGAGAGAGCTTGGTTTGTGGAAAACAATCCAAAGGCAGTGAAGTGTATCAAAGAAAATTTACAGACCACAAAACTCATGGACAAAGCAGAAATCATGAATATGGATTATCTTGGGGCTCTGAAAAGATTA
>CASEML010000059.1 GCA_949289145.1 uncultured Eubacteriales bacterium
GGATGCCACGAGTTCTTTACTGATCTTTAATGATAACGGAGGAAACCAAACGGATGATTTGGAGCGGAGTGAAGGAGAATGGTGGTATAAAGACAACCAGTGGTATGACTATGATCCATCAGGACCGACCCCGACTCCAGGGCCGACCAATACACCGAGACCGACCAGCACACCGAGACCGACCAATACACCGACCCCTACATGGGATCCAAGCAAACCAACGCCAACACCGTCCACAGCACAGCGCGGCGAGGATTGGGACTTTAGAGATGAAACCATTTACTTCCTTATGACGGCAAGATTTTATGACGGAGATTCCACCAATAATTTCCATTCTGACCATGATGCAGAAGTTGGAAATGGTGATGATGATCCGGCATGGCGTGGAGATTTTAAGGGCTTAATAGAAAAATTGGATTATATTAAAGCCTTGGGATTCACGGCAATCTGGATTACTCCGGTAGTAGAAAATGCATCAGGTTATGATTTCCATGGATATCATGCCATTAACTTTAGAAATGTAGACCCTCGATTAGAGTCTGAAGGTGCTACCTATCAGGATTTAATTGATGCCTGTCACGAAAAAGGTATTAAGGTGATTCAGGATATTGTATTAAACCATACCAGTAACTCAGGGGAGGAAGGTTTGTTCCCTATAATGGATAAAACTTATACCCTTGATCAGGGAGTGTCAGGCAACTCCTATACCATGACTCCGAAAAATAGTGCTTTGGAAAATTTAAATCGCTTTATGAGTTTGGTAAGTCAAGGTAAGTTTACAAATTACAATGATGCTTTGGCAGATACTCAAAATGGACCAAGCTGGCAGTATCAGTCAAGAGATCAGTGGATGAAAGAGGCTGATACTATCTACCGTAAAAATGTAAGTATTGGCTGGGAAGATTTCACGGTTACTACTGGACAGTTTGCCGGAGACTGCATGGAATTAAATACAGAAATGCCGCAAGTGTATGAATATTTAACAGATACTTATAACAGTTATATTGATATGGGTGTGGATGCATTCCGTATTGATACAGTAAAACATATTTCAAGACTTACCATGAACACAGTATTTTTACCGTCCTTTGCGGAACATGCATCACTGAATGGCAATAATAATTTTTATATGTTTGGGGAAGTAGCTTGTAGAGTAAACGAGTTTGTAAATCACAATAATCCTTGTGTATCGCCTTTCTACTATACATGGAAGTCTGATAAAACTTATAATTGGAATTACAATTCCACTGACGGTAAAGATAATTTAGAACTTTGCCAACAGGAATATGAAGATAACCATTCAGAAGGTGTTTCACAACAGCCAACATCAGATAATGTATTCTTACAAGGAAATACATATCATGAACCTGATTACAGTCAGAGTTCTGGAATGGGAGTTATTGATTATGCTATGCATTTTAATTTTGAGTATGCGAGCAAGGCATTTAATATCGCTAAGCAAGAGGATGCATATATGAATGACTCATCCTGGAATGTAGTCTATGTGGATTCTCATGATTATGGTCCGGCGAGCAATCAGAATGCCCAAGACGGAAATGATTTATGGAGATATAATGGCGGTACAGATGCATGGGCAGAGAATTTATGTTTAATGTTTACTTTTAGAGGAATTCCATGCCTTTACTATGGAAGTGAAGTGGAATTTATGGCAGGAGCAAGAATTGATAACTATAATGAAGCATTGAGCAAAACAGGACGTGCTTACTATGGAGATTACTTAGAAGGCACGGTTACTGCTACAGACTTTGGTGAATATACAGCCAGTGGAGAAGTTGCTAATACCTTAAATCAGCCTCTTGCAAAACATCTTCAGAGACTGAATAAGATTAGAGCGGCAATTCCTGCATTGAGAAAAGGACAGTACTCGGTAGAAGATGTCAATGGAAACATGGCTTATAAGCGCCGTTACACCAGCGATACAGTAGACAGCTTTGTATGTGTAACCGTTACAGACAGCGCAACTTTCAATAACATTCCTAACGGAACTTATACAGATGCCGTAACAGGCGATGTTAAAGTTGTAACCAACCAAACCTTGTCTATTGATGCACCGGGAAAAGGTAACATGAGAGTATATGTATTAGATACAGAATTGACAAAAGCACCGGGTAAGGTGGGTGAAGACGGGCCTTATTTAAAATAATTTAAAATTTGTATATTGATGTATATTTGAAAGGAGATTAACCATGAAATATAAGAAAGTGCTTTGTGGAATACTTGCGGCAACACTGCTTGCAGGTACATTCACAGAAGGGATTGCTGTAAAAGCATCAGAAACAACAGGCTACAGTGAAGCAGCGGAAGTAAACGTTTCTGAATCAGACTTCCAGTTTGATGCAACAACCGGGACCATTACAAAATATACTGGAACAGAAGAAGTGGTGGTGATACCGTCAACCATTGGAGGAACAGCGGTAAAAATCATCGGAGCAGACTGTTTTGCAAGCAATGAAAATATCATATCCGTGGAAATTCCAGAGGGAGTTTCCGCCATTGAAGAAGAAGCATTTTTAAACTGTCCCAACTTACAAACGGTTGTGATTCCCAAGGGCGTGGAAAGCCTTGGACAATTAGCGTTCTTTATGTGTGAAAAGTTAGAAAATGTTATTATGGGAAGCGGAATCACAGCCATTGAAACAAATACATTTTATGGCTGTGCCAGCCTGAAGGCAATCCAGCTGCCGGATACAGTAACAAAAATTGGAAATTACGCATTTATGGGTTGTTCTGCTCTGGAAACAATGACAATTCCGGAAAGCA
>CASEML010000060.1 GCA_949289145.1 uncultured Eubacteriales bacterium
ATAGAAAAATCATCTGCATGGCAGCAAGGAACCAATGGCAATATGGAACTTTGTCCGGGATACCGTAAGATTGCAGAAGCAAAAGTAAATAAGCCGGGACTTTTAGAAATGGATTATGCCTGTTTTGATACATCTTATCAGTGCAGAGATACAGGAGAATATCTCCTTACCTTTAGTATTCCTCTGTTGGATGAAGCTGAGAATATTTATGCTGTGGCAGGAATTGAAGTCTCTTCTGCAGTATTAAAGAAGCTGATCCCAAATGATGATATTCGGGGAACTTATATGCTGGGAGTGTTGGACTCCGAGAAAAGTTTTATTGAACGTATTGTTTCGGACGGTGAATTATTTGAGGGTATTTTGGAGCCGGAAAACGGGCTTTGGCTGGTAGACGAAAACGGAGATGGTATCTGCGAAGTTGGAAATGAAGGAGAATTGAATTCGCCGGATGTACTGACCAAAGAGATTCGTTTTTATCCCGAAACTTCCGCGTTTTCTCATCAGTCATGGGTATTGTGTGCCATTGTGGATGAAAGCCAGCTTACAAATTCTGTGAACCAGATGAAACAATCCATATTTATGGCATTATTATTTTCCAGTGCAGTGGGGATTCTGGGCTTATTTTTCTTAAGCAGAATGCTTACCAAGCCAATTGCCACACTGGTAAGCCATTTGAATGTGTTAAATCCCAGAAAGCCGGTGCAGTTACCGAAAGTTAATATATATGAAGTAGACAGATTATCCTCTGCCATTGAGCGTGTCAGCAAAGAAGTGGAAATGTATGCGTTAAGGGTGTCTGAAATTTTAAGGATTGCAGAAATACCTGTGGGTGTGGCGGAAATTGACGAGTCCACAAAGGAAGTTTATTGTACGGCACAAATGTTTAAACTTCTTGGTGATGGAGAGCCGGATGAGGATTATAAGGTAATTTCCATTACGGAATTTAAAAAGCTGGTGGAGAAATTTAAACGAAGTACAGTAGTTTTCGAAAAGGGAAAGGAAGATAATGAACTGGTATTCTGTGACAATAATACTTATAAAGTATATTCCGGTGTTCAGGATGCGGAATGGATTTCATTTCAGACGAGAGAAACTAACGGCAGAATGTTCGTGGTGGTAATGGATGTAACAGAAAAAACGAAAGAAAAATTAAAGTTAGAGTATGAACGCGACTTTGATGAATTATCCAGACTGCTCAATAAGCAGGCTTTTGCCAGAGAAACCAAGAAACGTCTTGCAGGAGAAAGTAAACCGGTAGGTCTTATGATTATGTGGGATCTGGATAATTTAAAGTATATTAATGATACTTATGGTCATGAGTATGGAGATATTTATATCAGAGAAGCAGCCAAAGTATTTGCTTATTTAGAGCAGCATAATGGTCTGGTAGCAAGACGTTCCGGTGATGAATTTTTTGCGTATGTATCAGGAGATTCCGAGGAGGAATTGCGGGAATTAGTGCATGGCATCCATGAAATGCTGGGGGCTGTTGTGATAGAACTTCCAGATGGTAAGAAAATGAAAGTCAGAGCTTCTGCAGGGCTTGTATGGTACCCAAAAGATGGCGAAGAATATGACGACTTGATTAAAAAGGCAGATTTTACTATGTATGATGTAAAACGCTCTGACAAAGGAAACGTACGGGAATTCAACAAAGAAGTTTACGCGCAGGATGCAGTTTTGCTAAGCGGTAAAGAAGAGTTAAACGAATTTTTGGAAAAGCGATTGTTAAAGTTAGAGTATCAGCCTATTGTAGATGCTCTGACTGGTGAGATATATGGGTACGAAGCTTTGATGCGCCCACAGACGGAGAATCTTCATTCTCCTTCGGATGTTATCAGAATAGCTCATGCACAGGGAAAACTGCTGGAATTGGAAAAAGTTCTTTGGGAGGAAACGCTCAAAGACTATTTTGGGAAGGAGAATACTGGCAACAGGAAACTGTTTGTAAATTCTTTTGCCAGTGTATTATTAGAAGAAAAAGAACAGAAAAAATTGCGGGAATACAGTAATGGACATGGAAAACAAGTTATTGTTGAATTGATGGAAGCGCAACGTGTTATGATGGAATATGTTCAGCGTAAAAAAGAGTATGCAGATGCGGCAGGATGCAAAATGGCATTAAGTGATTTTGGGAACGGATATAATACAGAAGAAAAACTTCTTTTAGAGCAGGTTGCTTATGTAAAAATTGGCAGAGAATTTTTTCAGGGGATTGAGACAGATGAAAAACGAAGAAGGTCTGTAATGAATAAAATTCAGGAGTGGCATCGTGATAATCTTATGGTTATCGCCCTTGGAATTGAGACGGAGGACGAATTAAGCTTTATGCAGAAATGTGGAGTGGAATTTGTGCAGGGATTTTATTTGGCAAAGCCCTCTTTGGAATTGTTAGAGGATGAAAAAGTTATACAAGAGAAGATTAAATTATAGTTTTTAGAAGATTTTCTTAATCTGGAAAAAATTCATTGTAATCTGAGAAAATAAAGTATACAATACAAAAGTACAGATGTATAGAAAGCATTTTGCAAATGAAGTGCAAGGAGGAGCATAGAATGAGAATATTAGTTACGGGTGGTGCAGGATTTATTGGAAGCCATACATGTGTTGAATTATTAGAAGCAGGGTATGATGTGGTAGTGTTGGATAATCTTTGCAATTCCAGTGAAAAATCCTTAGAACGTGTAGAGCAGATCACAGGAAAAAAAGTAACATTTTATAAAGCAGATATTTTGGACAGGGAGGCACTGAACAAAATTTTCGATACAGAAAAGATTGATGCAGTGATTCATTTTGCCGGTTTAAAGGCAGTGGGAGAATCGGTGCAGAAACCATTGGAATATTATCAAAATAATATTTCCGGTACCTTGATTCTCGCAGATGTTATGAGAAACCATGGTGTGAAAAATATTATTTTCTCATCTTCTGCAACAGTATATGGAAATCCACAGTTTATTCCCATTACAGAAGAGTGTCCAAAGGGAACCTGTACCAATCCATATGGCTGGACAAAATCCATGTTAGAACAGATTCTTACAGATATTCAGTATGCAGATAAAGAGTGGAATGTGATTCTGTTAAGATACTTCAATCCAATTGGGGCGCATAAGAGCGGACTGATAGGAGAAAATCCAAATGGAATTCCAAACAACTTAATGCCTTATATCACACAGGTGGCAGTAGGTAAATTGAAAGAATTAGGTGTATTTGGAAATGACTATGATACACCAGACGGAACTGGAGTTCGTGATTATATTCATGTAGTGGATCTGGCGATCGGTCATGTAAAGGCATTAAAGAAAATTGAAGAAAACGCAGGACTTTGTGTGTATAATTTAGGAACCGGTGTGGGTTACAGTGTGCTTGATATTGTGAAAAATTTTGAAGAAGCAACCGGAGTTAAGATTCCTTATCAGATTAAGGAAAGACGTGCCGGTGATGTTGCTGCCTGCTATTCCGATGCCACGAAAGCAAAAGAAGAGCTGGGCTGGGTTGCAGAACGCGGAATAAAAGAAATGTGTGAAGACTCCTGGAGATGGCAGTCAAATAATCCAAATGGATATAATGACTAAGTGAAAAAGGAATAAGAATCCCCTTTCGGACATAAGCTGAAAAGGGGATTTTTTTGTGGAGGGCTGATAGAAAAAGCAAGGTTTTTCCTTGACTGATAATTGGACATATTGTATCATTTTAGTAGAAACGAAGTTTTATGAATTGTATAAAAATATGATAGAGGTAAACTAGTGGAAAGTAGATTGTATCAGGAATTATGTAGGGCGGTAGGGGAAGCCAATGTACTTTTACAGGAGCCAATGTGGAAGCATACCACATTCAAAGTGGGTGGGAATGCCGCATATTTTGTAACTCCGGAAAGTGCAGAAGGTGTGAGAGACACAATAGAATTGTGCAGGGAAAACGGCATTCCATTTTATGTTATTGGAAATGGAAGTAATCTTTTAGTCAGCGATGAGGGATTTTCAGGAGTGATTCTTCAAATATATGGCAATATGAAAGAATGTCAGATGTCAGAAGGGAAAATAAAAGTACAGGCAGGAGCACTTTTGACAAAAGTGGCAAATCAGATTTCAAAAGAGGGTTACACAGGCATGGAATTTGCAGTGGGAATTCCGGGAACTGTAGGAGGAGCTGTGGCAATGAATGCAGGAGCCTATGGGGGAGAAATAAAAAATGTAATTACAAGTGCAACGGTCTTAACAAGAGAAGGAGAAGTTGTCCGTTTAGACAAGGAGGCTTTAAAGCTTGGATATCGAACTAGTACGGTAATAGAAAGGGAATACATTGTATTGGAAGCGGAATTCCAGCTGGAAAAAGGAAATCCTCAGGAAATTCAGGCCACATGCAACAAAAATACAAAAGCTCGTGTGGAAAAACAACCGTTGGAGTATCCCAGTGCAGGAAGCACTTTTAAACGGCCGGAAGGGTATTTTGCAGGCAAATTGATTATGGATGCAGGATTAAAGGGCTTCACCGTAGGCGGAGCACAGGTTTCTGAAAAACATTGTGGCTTTGTGATCAATAAAGGGAATGCTACTGCAAAAGATATTATGGATGTGATCACACAAGTGCAGGAAAAAGTTCAGGCAACTTTTGGTGTGGTTTTGGAAACAGAAGTGAAAATGATTGGTTTTTAATAAAAGAGAGAAGGAGTGGCGACTATGCGTTTTGTAATTGTAACAGGTATGTCAGGAGCCGGAAAAAGTACAGCTTTAAAAATGTTGGAGGATGCAGGATATTTTTGCGTTGATAATCTCCCGATTCCCCTGATTGGCAAATTTGCAGAGCTTGCCACCAAGCCGGGAAGCGAAACCCAAAGATTTGCTTTGGGCGTAGACATTCGAAGCGGAGAAGGCTTAAAAGAGCTGGAGTCTGTTTTGGAAGAAATGCTGGTTAAAAACTGCAAATATGAAATTTTGTATTTAGATGCAAGCAGTAGTGTGTTAGTAAAACGATATAAGGAAACAAGAAGAAGTCATCCATTATCCGGTGCAGGAAGAGTAGACAAAGGTATCGAGAAGGAACGAGCTATGACGGCCTTTTTGAAGGAACAGGCAGATTATATTATTGATACCAGTACATTGCTTACTAGAGAGTTAAAAGCAGAGTTAGAAAAGATTTTTGTCAATAATCAGGAATATAATAATCTGTTTATCACAGTATTGTCTTTTGGCTTTAAGTATGGTATTCCTAACGATGCTGACCTTGTGTTTGATGTTCGCTTTCTCCCTAATCCATACTATATTGAAGAGTTAAAGCCAAAGACGGGAAATGATAAAGAAATTCAGGATTATGTTATGGGGTTTGATATCGCACATGAATTTATGAAAAAACTGGTAGATATGATAAACTTTCTCATCCCAAATTATATTATAGAGGGAAAAAATCAATTGGTCATTGCGATTGGTTGTACTGGTGGGAAGCACCGCTCAGTAACTCTTGCAAATAAGTTATATGAGCAGTTAAATAAGCATGAGGACTATGGCGTGAAAGTGGAACATAGAGATATCCACAAAGATGCACTTAGAAATAAGTAAACGAGGTGAAAACATGTCTTTTTCCAGTCGGGTAAAGGATGAATTGTCCAGGCAGTTTAGTCCTGCAAGGCACTGTCAAATTGCGGAAATTGCAGCGATTATTAGTATGTGCGGCAGATTGAAGTATGAAAAAGAAACCGGAATATCCTTAAAAATTCATACGGAAAATGTTGCAGTCGCAAGAAAATACTTTACATTATTGAAAAAAACATTTAATATAGATACTGATGTTGCAATTCGACGAAACGTATATCTGAAGAAAAGCCGTACTTATGTTATTACAATTCAGAATGAATCTGATGTGGTAAATGTAGTGAAAGCAGTGAAATTAATGGACGAGTCCGGCACTTTACCGGGAAACCATGTCATGGTCAGCAATATGATCATTGCGAATTCTTGCTGCAAAAGGGCATTTATCAGAGGAGCTTTTTTAGCAGCAGGGTCGATTAGTGATCCGGAGAAATTTTATCATTATGAGATTGTATGCTCTAGTCAGGAGAAAGCGGAACAAATAAAACAGGTAATTTACAGCTTTCACATTGATGCTAAAATAGTAGTTCGAAAGAAATATTTTGTTGTATACATAAAAGAAGGTTCACAAATTGTTGATATACTTAACGTTATGGAAGCTCCAAAAGCCTTAATGGAGTTGGAAAATGTGCGTATACTGAAGGAAATGCGAAATTCAGTAAATAGGCAGGTGAATTGCGAAACTGCAAATATTAATAAGACGGTATCGGCAGCAGTAAAACAAATTGAAGACATAAAATACATCAGTGATACCATGGGTCTGGGGAACTTACCGGAAAACTTAGAAGAAATCGCAAGAGTACGACTAGACAATCCGGAAGCTCCATTGAAGGAGCTGGGAACTTATCTGCAAAATCCAGTCGGAAAATCCGGAGTAAATCACAGACTGAGAAAACTTAGCAAAATTGCAGAGGAACTTAGAGGTAATAAGGAGGAGAAATTATGACAAAAAAATCTATCGAAGTTCAGATTACAGATGGGCCAGATGCAAGACCGGTGGCAGTATTAGTACAGGTAGCAAGCCAGTACGAAAGTGACATATATGTGGAATCCGGTGATAAGAGAGTAAATGCAAAAAGTATCATGGGAATGATGTCTTTGGTTCTTAGTTCAGGAGAAGAAGTTGTTGTATCCGCAGATGGAGCAGATGAAGATGAAGCGTTAGCAGGCATCGAAGAATATTTATCAGGAAAAAAATAAAGAAGATATAGAAAGACCGGCTTGAAGGAGCCGGTCTTTTTTGCGCAAAACAAACAAAATACAAGAAAAAATATTGTGCAAAACAAACAAAAAGAATTGTAACATTTAAATTATTGCTTACAAAAAGGATTTTAAAGTGCTAAACTAAAAATAGCAGGAAACACTGGGAAGGAGCGTTTGAAATGTTTAAAGTAGGAGATAACATAATTCATGGTGGCAGTGGAGCGTGCAGAGTGGAGCGTATTGGAACATTAAATACAGGCATGAAAGGAAGAACTTATTATACTTTGGTTCCATACTATATAAAAGGAAGTTCGGTATATACTCCGGTGGATGGTGATAAAGTAGTGATGCGTCCGGTTATGACACAAGAGGAAGTCATGGAGTTAATTAATGACATTAAGAATATTGACACACTTTGGATAAAAGATGAAAAGAAACGGGAAGAAACCTATAAGAATGCGATTCGGAGCTGTGATGCACGGGAATTAGTGAAAATTATCAAGACCATTTATCTGAGAAAAAAAGAAAGAATTGCCGAAGGAAAAAAGATGACATATTCTGATGAAAAATATTATCGGATGGCAGAGGATAATTTATATGGGGAAGTGGCAGTGGCACTTTCCATGACAAAAGAAGAAGCGAAAGAATTTGTGGAGAGAAAAGTAGAAGAAGTATAAAATAAGAGGGCTATAGCAAAGTTAGATCCTTTCACCTTGCATTTGATTGGTGTCGGTAGTAAAATAGAGATAATTATAGTGTAGCGGAGGTATCTTTGTGAAAAAGAAGCTTTTATTTATTTACAATGCACATGCGGGAAAAGGACGGATACGAAATAAGCTGGTGGATATATTGGAAATTTTTGCAAGAAATAATTTTGATGTGACAGTGTCGCCTACTTTAGGGCATGGAGAAGCTACAAAAGTAGCTGAAGAGAGGTCTGGTGAATTTGATCTTCTTGTGTGCAGCGGTGGAGATGGAACACTGGATGAAGTAGTGACAGGGGTTATAAAATCAGGATGCCAGGTGCCTATTGGCTATATTCCTTCCGGTTCTACTAATGATTATGGCAACAGTTTGGGATTGCCTAAAAATATGCCGGCGGCGGCAAAAATTGCTGTAGGTTCCCAAATATGTAAATGTGATGTGGGGCAATTAGAAGATATTATTTTTGTTTATGTGGCAGCTTTTGGAGCGTTTACCGAGGTATCCTATGCCACACCTCAGGAAATAAAAAATATGCTTGGTCATGTGGCATATATTATAGAAGGAATGAAAAAACTTCATACCATAAGAGCATATCATATGAAAGTCCGTGCTAATGGTGAAACCATAGAAGATGATTTTATTTACGGAATGGTGACAAATTCTGTTTCTATTGGAGGTTTCAAAAATAATACCAGTGCAAATGTGGTATTGGATGACGGCTTGTTTGAGGTAACCTTGATTAAAAATCCTAAAAATCCTATTGAGTTACAAAATATTATTGCCTCCCTTTTGATTGCAGAGTTTGACAGCAAGTACATGTACGCTTTTAAAGCGGCAGAAATCACATTTGAGGCAGAAAGTGAAATTCCCTGGACGGTGGACGGAGAATTTGGAGGTAAACGTAAGTGTGTAAAAATAGTCAATCATAAGCAGGCAATTTCCATAAAAGTGAATCGTAAAAAGATATTCAAATTAATGGAACAAGAAAAAATACAACAAAACTATTCACTTTTAGGACGAGATATGGTAGACTGAAATTATGAAAATTACAAATGGAGGTTATTTAGAATGTTAGTTTCAGCAAAAGAAATGCTTCAGAAAGCAAAAGCAGGACATTACGCAGTGGGTCAGTTCAATATTAACAATCTTGAATGGACAAAAGCTATTTTACAGACAGCTCAGGAATTAAATTCTCCGGTTATCTTAGGCGTATCTGAAGGTGCAGGAAAATATATGACAGGTTACAAGACTGTTGTAGGTATGGTGAATGGAATGATGGAAGAATTAAACATCACTGTACCGGTTGCATTGCATTTAGATCATGGCAGCTACGAAGGATGTCTGAAATGTATCGAAGCAGGATTTTCCTCAATCATGTTCGATGGTTCACACTACCCAATCGAAGAAAATGTTGCTAAGACAACGGAATTAGTTAAGATTACTGCAGAAAAAGGAATGTCTTTAGAAGCAGAAGTTGGTTCTATCGGTGGAGAAGAAGACGGCGTTATCGGCAAAGGTGAATGTGCAGATCCTAAGGAATGTAAAGCAATTGCTGACTTAGGAGTAACAATGTTAGCAGCAGGTATCGGTAATATCCACGGAAAATATCCTGATAATTGGGAAGGATTAAGTTTCGAAACATTGGATGCGATTCAGCAGTTAACAGGGGATATGCCATTAGTACTTCATGGTGGTACAGGTATTCCAGAAGATATGATTAAGAAAGCAATCTCTTTAGGCGTTGCTAAGATCAACGTTAACACAGAATGTCAGTTAGCATTTGCAGATGCTACACGTAAGTATATTGAGGCAGGAAAAGACTTGGAAGGAAAAGGTTTTGACCCTCGTAAATTACTTGCTCCAGGTGCAGAAGCAATCAAAGCTACTGTAAAAGAAAAAATGGAATTATTTGGATCTGTAGGAAAAGCCTAAGATTTGAAAAAGCTTTTATAGAGCATATAAGAAGTCCCAGATGTGATAGGAACATCTGGGGCTTTTACTTGTAAGGTAATAATAGTAGATATTTGGTACATTATTTCTTCAAATAAAAAAACTCTATAATTTATATAGAGTTGAAAGAGAGGGAGGGCCAGACAGTTCTGCTGTCTGGCAAAGTATTATGAAAAAGTTTCAAATATAGCAATTTGATACAAGTTAGATTTCTAACTTAAGAATAGTATAAGGTACATTCGTGAAGAATTCATGATTGGTAAGTGAAACTTTTTTAAATGAAAAATGAACAAAATATGAATATCCTCCCATAAAGTATTGTTTATTGATATCGGCAGATTATTCATAAACGGTATCATAAATTACCAGGTCTGCCGTATATAAATTCTTTCAAAATTTTTATTATTGATTTATTTCCGGCTCTGGATAAGTTTCTCCAAAGGTATCCACGGTCATGGTTCTAATGCGCTGTGGTTTTAAAGGCTTGTCAGCATAGTCTGTCTGAGTTTCAGCAATGGTGTTTACGACTTCAAGACCTTCAATCACTTTACCAAAAGCAGCGTACTGACCGTCTAAGTGTGGTGAAGTTTTATGCATAATAAAGAACTGGGATCCGGCAGAATTGGGGTCCATTGTTCTGGCCATAGATAGAACTCCTGGTGTATGTTTTAAGTTGTTGGTAAATCCGTTCATGTTGAATTCACCAGAAATAGAATATCCGGGCCCTCCCATACCTGTTCCTTCAGGACAACCGCCTTGAATCATAAAGCCCTTGATAACCCTGTGAAAGATAATCCCATCATAGTATTTTTTGTTGATAAGGCTGATAAAATTGTTCACTGTATTTGGAGCAATTTCAGGGTATAATTCAGCCTTGATGATATCTCCGCTTTCCATTTCAATTGTCACCATAGGATTTTGTGCCATTTTAAAATCTCTCCTTTATATTATCTTCTTTTGCCTATTGTATCAGGCAATCTGTAAGATATTATAACGGAAAAATATAAGGGAGTAAAGAAAAAGTTAATTACATTACTGGTTATAAGGGTTTTATGGACAGGAGGGAATAGGATGTGTTACAATGAATATATAATTTGGCGGTATGGAGAGGAAGAAAGGAGAAAAAATGTTAAAAGGTGTTATCTTTGATATGGATGGAGTTATTATAAACAGTGAACCTCAGTATTATGAAGCATATGTAATGCTTTGTGATCAATATGGAGTGGAATTTCCATATGAAAACTATAAGGGCTTTGTTGGAAGTACTCATGCTAAGGTGTGTGAGTATATGAGAGTTAATCTTGGAATTCCATTGACAGAAAAAGAGATGCAGGATATTTTAAGGAAAAACAGACAATATTTGATAGATATCAAGGGATATGAGGAAATAGCAGGCATTAAGGAATTGATTAAAAGTCTTTATGACCATAATATTAAACTTGCCATAGCTTCTTCTTCACCAGAAAAAGAAATTAAGGCAGTGGTAAAAAGTCTTGGAATAGAAGGGTATTTTACAAAGCTGGTAAGCGGAGAAAATGTAGAAAATCCTAAGCCTGCACCAGATGTATTTTTAAAAGCGGCAGAAGAACTGCAGTTAAGTAAGGAGGAATGTATTATAATAGAAGACTCAGAAAATGGAGTAAAAGCCGCTAATGCAGCAGGAATCCCTGTCATAGGTTTTCTTAATCTAGACTCAGGAAATCAAGATTTGTCAGAAGCAGCTATTGTGGTAGAGGGATTTGAGGAAGTTGATTATACTTTTGTTAACAGGGTATATCAGAGAGTTCATCACATTCCATGAAGAATCGCAGAAACGTCAAGATGTATTGTTCGGGAAAGTGTCTTAGAGGATTTAGAGAAATTTTATGATATCTACAATTCAGAAGGAATGGAGTATATAGAACCGTTGGCTGATTATGAAACAGAAAAGGAAAAACTTCTGTCATACATTGAAAACAGATATCCTTTTTATGAATATGGTATGTGGACTGTTCTTGATAAAGAAAGTGGAAAAGTCATAGGGCGTGCAGGGATTGAAGAAAGAGTTGTTAATGGAGAAGAAAAGACAGAGTTAGGTTATATGCTGTACCATTTATATAGAAGAAACGGAATCGGAACAGAAATTTGTCAGGCAATTTTAGACTATGCAAAAACTGTATTATATATAGAAGAAATCCATGCATTTACTCACCTGGAAAATGTCATATCCCAAGAGTTACTGACAAAACTTGGATTTCAATTTTGCGGAGAAGTAATATATAAAGGGGCTGACGTGAAACATTATTACAAGAATCTTTAGTAATTATTATGTTGGGCTCTAATGATTTAAAAAAGATGTTTCATTGTAGTGCCTATAATATAGCAAATGGTGTCTGTGAATATATTAAAGTAATCAATAGCCCATATACATGGGAAAAATTTTATGTTCCGAAGCTGTTAATCATCTCTCCTGTTTTACTTAAACGTGAGATTATAGAAAAGGAAGGAGTTTATGGGGAGTTTGATGAAAATAGTTTAATACAGTCAGAACATTTGGCTCAGGCTATAGAAAGTGCATGTAAAGTTTATTCTATAGATTTTCTAAATGCAGCAGATTACGCGGAAGCCTCAATGGTGGATGGGCTTCATATGGATGAAGAAAATCATCAGAAGCTGGAAAATGCAATTTATAGAAAGATAAACTCTATGGATAATTGGTAAATTGTTGAATCGTTACTACTAGTGTGGAGATGTTAATGTGAAGCATTATATTATTGATGATAACGTGGAGTTTATCATAGCAAAAGATAGGACAGTTTCATATAAGAAGCATAATCATTCTTTGGCACATTCAATGGTCACAAATTAGTAACCTGTAAAAGAATAAACGGGTAAGTACTTGATAATATTGTACTAAAAAAAGTACAATATTTTTTTGGAAGATACTTGCAATATCTTTCATATTCCTATATACTGAATATTGCTGTGGCATGATAGCTGTGAAGCGCGAGGTTGCTGCAAGGATGAGAGTTTTTGCAGGTTTTCCGTGGAGCGAATGTCAAGTTAGGAAACTGACGACAAGTCACTGTATACAAGTTAACAGACGCCTTAGTAGGGTTGAAACAAAGTGTGTAAAATTAATGATACACACGGGGAAGTGTACAGTCACCGCTTGTCGTACTGAATTATTAAGTGCGAAAAGGAGGCGACTTTTTTTATGGCAAGTCAAGTAATGAGAATCACATTAAAAGCATACGATCATCAGTTAATCGATGCTTCTGCCAAAAAACTGATTGAAACTGTAAAGAAGAATGGAGCTCAGGTGAGTGGTCCGGTACCATTACCAACAAAGAAGGAAGTAGTAACTATCCTTAGAGCAGTACACAAGTACAAAGACTCCAGAGAACAGTTTGAGCAGAGAACTCATAAAAGACTTATTGATATCACAACACCAAACCAGAAGGTTGTGGAAGCATTATCAAGATTAGAAATGCCGGCAGGTGTTTACATCGATATCAAAATGAAAAACAAATAAGTTTTTCGAAAAGAAGATTTAATGGACAGTAACAATCCTTAATGCATATATTTTACTCATGCATTTTCTAGGATGATTATCAATATAAAGGTAATCCGCTGTAGATAAAAACAGGAGGTAAAGAAATGAACAAGGCAATTTTAGCTACAAAAATTGGAATGACTCAGATCTTCAATGAAGATGGCGTGTTAGTTCCGGTAACTGTATTGCAGGCTGGTCCATGTGTGGTAACACAGGTAAAAACAGTTGAAAATGACGGTTACAGTGCAGTACAGGTTGGGTTCGTTGACAAGAAAACGAAATATGTTGACGGAAAAATGGTGCACAGACATGGTGCAAACAAAGCAGAGCAGGGACACTTTGATAAAGCAGGTGTTTCAGCAAAGAGATATGTAAAAGAATTTAAGCTTGCAAATGCGGAAGAGTACACAGTTGCTCAGGAAATCAAAGCAGATGTATTTGCAGCAGGAGATAAGGTAGACGCAACTGCAATCTCTAAAGGTAAGGGATTCCAGGGTGCCATTAAGAGACATGGTCAGTCAAGAGGACCTATGGCTCATGGTTCTAAATTCCATCGTCATGCAGGTTCCAATGGTGCATGTTCCAGCCCAAGCAAAGTATTCAAGGGTAAAAAAATGCCGGGACATATGGGACACAAGAAGATTACAATTCAGAATCTTGAAGTTGTAAGAGTTGACGCAGATAAGAACTTACTTTTAATCAAGGGTGCCGTACCGGGACCTAAGAAATCTTTAGTAACAATTAAAGAAGCTGTAAAGTCGTGTAAATAAGCTTTATAGGAAAGGAGGAACACACAGATGGCAAACGTATCTGTTTATAATATGGAAGGCAGCGAAGTTGGCAAAATGGAATTAAACGACGCTATCTTCGGCGTAGAAGTAAATGAACATTTAGTGCATATGGCAGTGGTACAGCAGCTTGCTAACAAGCGTCAGGGTACACAGAAAGCTAAGACACGTTCAGAAGTATCTGGTGGTGGAAGAAAGCCATGGAGACAGAAAGGTACAGGGCATGCAAGACAGGGTTCAATCAGAGCTCCGCAATGGACTGGCGGTGGTGTAGTATTCGCTCCAACACCAAGAGATTATTCTTTCAAATTAAATAAGAAAGAAAAGAGAGCAGCTCTTAAATCTGTATTAACATCTAAAGTTCAGGAAAACAAATTTATTGTACTTGATGAATTAAAATTAGATGAAATTAAGACAAAGAAATTTGCAGCAGTTTTAGGAAACTTAGATGTTGATAAGGCATTAGTAGTATTAAACGATAATGATCAGAATGTGGTATTGTCAGCAAGAAACATTCCGAATGTTAAGACAGCCCTTACAAACACAATCAACGTATATGATATCTTGAAATATAACACAGTTATTGCAACTAAGGCTGCAGTAGAAACAATCGAGGAGGTGTATGCATAATGGCAAACGTACAGTATTATGACGTGATCCTTAAGCCGGTAATTACTGAAAAAAGTATGAACGCTATGGGAGAAAAGAAGTACACATTTTATGTACACACTGAAGCAAACAAAACAATGATCAAAGAAGCTGTTGAAAAAATGTTTCCAGGAACAAAGGTTGCTAAAGTTAACACAATGAACCTGGAAGGAAAGAGCAAGAGACGTGGAATGGTTGTGGGAAAAACAGCTAAGAAGAAAAAAGCAATCGTTCAGTTAACAGAGGACAGCAAAGATATTGAAATTTTTGAAGGTCTGTAAGATTACGGAACTTCCACAGTAACTATGTGCAAACAAAGCACGACAATAAATATTATGTATTAGACGAAAGGAGAGAAAGTAATGGGAATCAAAACATATAACCCATATACACCTTCCAGAAGACATATGACTGGTTCTGATTTCTCTGAAATCACAAAGACAACACCAGAAAAAAGCTTGGTTGTTTCTTTGAAGAAGAACGCAGGTCGTAATAATCAGGGTAAAATCACAGTTAGACATCGCGGAGGCGGTTCTAGAAGAAAATATAGACTTATCGATTTTAAGAGAAATAAATTTGACGGAGTTCCGGCAACAGTAATTGGTATCGAGTACGATCCAAACAGAACAGCGAACATTGCATTGATTTGTTATGCAAATGGTGCAAAATCTTATATCCTTGCTCCAGAAGGATTAACAGATGGTATGACAGTAATGAGCGGTGCTGAAGCAGAAGTGAGAGTAGGAAACTGCCTGCCGCTTTCTGAAATTCCGGTAGGTACCATGGTACACAACATTGAATTACATCCTGGCAAGGGTGGACAGTTAGTTCGTTCTGCAGGAAACAGTGCACAGTTAATGGCGAAGGAAGGAAAGTATGCTACATTAAGACTTCCATCCGGTGAAATGAGAATGGTACCATTAAACTGCAGAGCAACCATCGGTGTTATCGGAAACGCTGATCATAACCTTATCAATATTGGTAAAGCAGGACGTAAGCGTCACATGGGTATCAGACCTACAGTTCGTGGTTCTGTTATGAACCCTAATGACCATCCACACGGCGGTGGTGAAGGTAAGACTGGTATCGGACGTCCGGGTCCATGTACTCCTTGGGGTAAACCAGCTCTTGGCTTAAAGACAAGAAAGAAGAACAAACACTCTAACAAGTACATTGTAAGAAGAAGAGACGGAAAGGCTATGAAATAAGGAGGTAAACCCATGGCAAGATCATTAAAAAAAGGACCATTCGCAGACGAAAGTCTTTTAAAGAAGGTTGATGCTATGAACGCTGCTGGCCAGAAGCAGGTCATTAAGACATGGTCACGTCGTTCTACTATCTTCCCACAGTTCGTAGGACACACAATTGCTGTTCACGATGGAAGAAAGCATGTACCTGTATATATCACAGAAGATATGGTAGGACATAAACTTGGTGAGTTCGTTGCAACAAGAACTTACAGAGGACATGGAAAAGACGAAAAGAAATCTAAAGTGAAATAAATAATTGGAAAGTGAAAGGAGGCTTCACTCATGGCAAGAGGACATAGATCCCAGATTAAGAGAGAGAGAAATGCACAGAAAGATACTAGACCATCAGCTAAATTAAGCTATGCAAGAGTATCTGTTCAGAAAGCATGTTTCGTATTAGATGCCATCAGAGGTAAAGATGTACAGACAGCACTTGGTATTTTAGAGTACAATCCAAGATATGCTTCAAGCGTGATAGAAAAATTATTAAAATCAGCCATTGCAAATGCTGAAAACAACAATGGTATGAACGTAGATAACCTTTATATTGAAGAATGTTATGCAAATAAAGGACCTACAATGAAAAGAATTAGACCGAGAGCACAGGGTAGAGCTTACAGAATTGAAAAGAGAACAAGCCATATTACAATTGTGCTGAATGAAAGATAAGGAGGGTAATCATGGGACAGAAAGTTAATCCTCACGGCTTAAGAGTCGGTGTTATCAAGGACTGGGACTCAAAATGGTACGCAGATGCAGAATTCTCAGATTTCCTTGTAGAAGATTATAATATTAGAAAATTTTTAAAGAATAAATTATATAGTGCTGGAATTTCAAAAATTGAAATTGAAAGAGCATCAGGACGTGTTAAAATTGTTATCCACACAGCAAAGCCGGGTGTTGTTATCGGTAAAGGTGGAGAAGAAATCGAAAAGACAAAGAAGGAACTTCAGAAGATCATGAACAACAAAAAGGTTGTTGTGGATATTAAAGAAGTTAAGAGACCAGACAAGGATGCACAGTTAGTTGCAGAAAACATTGCACTTCAGTTAGAAAACCGTGTATCATTCCGTAGAGCGATGAAATCTACAATGTCAAGAACAATGAAGTCTGGTGCAAAGGGAATTAAGACAGCTGTATCAGGACGTGTGGGCGGAGCAGATATGGCTCGTACAGAGTTCTACAGTGAAGGAACAATTCCACTTCAGACATTAAGAGCAGATATTGATTATGGCTTCGCTGAAGCTGACACAACTTATGGTAAGTTAGGTGTTAAGGTTTGGATTTACAAAGGCGAAGTTCTTCCTACTAAGGCAGACAAGGAAGGGAGCGATAAATAATGTTAATGCCAAAAAGAGTGAAACGTCGTAAACAGTTCCGTGGTTCTATGACAGGTAAAGCTACCAGAGGTAACAAGATTACTTACGGTGAATATGGTATTGTAGCGTTAGAACCATGTTGGATTAGATCAAATCAAATTGAAGCAGCCCGTATTGCTATGACACGTCATATCAAACGTGGTGGTAAAGTTTGGATTAAGATTTTCCCGGATAAGCCGGTTACAACAAAACCAGCAGAAACTCGAATGGGTTCCGGTAAAGGTACCTTAGAATACTGGGTGGCAGTAGTGAAACCAGGACGTGTTATGTTTGAAATCTCTGGTGTAGCAGAAGAAACAGCTAGAGAAGCTTTACGTCTTGCCACACACAAGTTACCATGTAAGTGTAAAATAGTTTCTCGTGCAGATTTAGAAGGCGGTGACAACAGTGAAAATTAATGCATATATGGAAGATTTAAGAAGCAAAAAGAATGACTTAGCTTCACTTAATGAAGAATTAGTAGCTGCTAAAAAGGAACTCTTTAATTTAAGATTCCAGAACGCAACAAATCAGTTAGACAATACTAGCAGAATTAAAGAAGTTAGAAGAAATATTGCCAGAATCCAGACAGTTATAGCTGAAGGACAGGCAAACGCAGAATAAGATAGAATGCTTAATCCGACAGCAGATTCTTATATGAAGAATATAGAAAGGAGATAATTGTTGTGGAAGAAAGAAACCTTAGAAAAACTCGTACAGGTAAAGTAGTTAGCAATAAAATGCAGAAGACAATTGTTGTTTCTGTAGAAGATCACGTAAAGCATCCATTATACAACAAAATTGTTAAGAGAACTTATAAATTAAAAGCTCATGATGAAAATAATGAGTGTAACATTGGCGATATCGTAAAAGTAATGGAAACAAGACCTTTATCTAAGGATAAGAGATGGCGTCTTGTAGAAGTTATGGAAAAGGCTAAATAATTCGAAGGAGGTTACCCGCATGATTCAGCAGGAAAGTAGGTTGAAAGTAGCTGATAACACAGGGGCAAAAGAGTTATTATGTATCCGTGTTATGGGTGGTTCAACAAGAAGATATGCGAATATTGGTGATATTATCGTTGCTACTGTCAAAGATGCAACACCAGGCGGTGTTGTAAAAAAAGGTGATGTGGTCAAGGCAGTAGTTGTACGTACTGTGAAAGGGGCTCGTCGTAAAGATGGCTCATACATTAAATTTGATGAAAATGCTGCAGTAATTATTAAAGATGACAAGACTCCAAGAGGAACTCGTATCTTTGGACCAGTAGCTAGAGAGCTTAGAGAAAAACAGTTCATGAAGATTGTTTCCTTAGCTCCTGAAGTATTATAAGGAGGTGTAGTCAATGGCAACAATCAAAATTAAAAAAGGTGATACGGTAAAGGTTATCGCAGGAAAAGATAAAGATAAAGAAGGCAAAGTAATTGCTATCAATAGAAAGAACAACACTTGTTTAGTAGAAGGTGTAAATATGATTACAAAGCATACAAAGCCAAGCGCAGCTAATCAGGCAGGTGGGATTGTTCATCAGGAAGGACCTATTGATCTTTCAAATGTTATGTATCTTTTGAACGGAAAGCCAACCAGAATTGGATTTAAGGTTGAAGGAGATAAGAAAGTACGTTTCGCAAAATCAACAGGTGAAGTTATCGATTAATCAGAGAGGAGGTCAAGACGTTGAGCAGACTTAGAGAAGTTTATGATAATGAAATCGTGGAAGCGATGATGAAAAAATTTGGATATAAAAATGTAATGCAGGTACCAAAGCTTGATAAGATTGTTATCAACATGGGTATCGGTGAAGCGAAAGAAAATGCAAAAATCTTAGACTCAGCTGTAAGAGATCTTGAAACAATTACAGGTCAGAAAGCAGTTCTTACAAGAGCTAAGAAATCAGTTGCTAACTTTAAAATCAGAGAAGGTATGCCAATCGGATGTAAAGTTACATTAAGAGGCGAAAAAATGTATGAATTCGCTGATCGTTTAATTAACTTAGCGTTACCTCGTGTTCGTGACTTTAGAGGTATTAATCCTAACGCATTTGACGGCAGAGGAAACTATGCTCTTGGTATTAAAGAACAGTTGATTTTCCCGGAAATTGAATACGATAAGGTTGACAAGGTAAGAGGTATGGACATCATATTCGTTACAACTGCGAACAGTGATGAAGAAGCTCGTGAATTATTAACAATGTTCAACATGCCGTTTGAGAAATAGATAGGAGGGAAATTCCATGGCTAAAACATCCATGAAAGTTAAACAACAGCGTAAACAAAAATTCTCTACCAGAGAATATACACGTTGTAAAATTTGCGGACGTCCACATTCTGTTTTAAGAAAATATGGAATTTGCAGAATCTGTTTCCGTGAATTAGCTTATAAAGGACAGATACCAGGCGTGAAAAAAGCCAGCTGGTAAAATGAGAAAGGAGGCAACTTAAAATGACAATGAGCGATCCAATCGCAGATATGCTTACAAGAATTCGTAATGCAAATACTGCTAAGCATGATACAGTAGATGTACCATCATCAAAAATGAAAGAAGCTATCGCAAAGATTCTTTTAGATGAAGGATATATCAAAAAATACGAAATTATTGAAGATGGTAATTTTAAGACAATCCGTATTGAATTAAAGTACGGTAAAGATAAAAACGAAAAAATCATTACAGGACTTAAGAGAATCTCTAAGCCGGGGCTTCGTGTTTACGCAAACGCAGAAGATATGCCAAAGGTTCTGGGCGGTCTTGGTATTGCAATCGTTTCAACAAACAAAGGTGTTGTAACAGATAAGGAAGCAAGAAAATTAAACGTAGGTGGAGAAGTGTTAGCTTTCGTATGGTAGGCATTGAGCACTTGGCAAGGTGATTTCGAGCTTAGTGCGAAAGCCGTTCCCGAAACTTAGACTTGGTATTTTCAAGTCTTAGTTGAGTGGAACCACGTAGCTAAACAAAACCTTATGAACAAACAAAAATAGGAGGTACGGGCATGTCACGTATAGGAAGAATGCCAATCGCTATTCCAGCTGGAGTTACAGTTGATATAGCAGAAAATAATAAAGTGACTGTGAAAGGTCCAAAGGGAACACTTGAAAGAGTATTGCCGGAAGAAATGGAGATTAAGTCAGAAGATGGTCAGATTGTTGTAACAAGACCAAACGACTTAAAGAAAATGAAATCTTTACATGGTTTAACAAGAACATTGATTAATAACATGATCATTGGCGTAACAGATGGTTATGAAAAAGTTCTTGAAGTAAACGGTGTAGGTTATAGAGCTCAGAAACAGGGCAAGAAGCTTGTATTAGCTTTAGGTTATTCACATCCTGTAGAAATGGAAGATCCAGAAGGTCTTGAATCTGTTGTTGATGGACAGAATAAAATCATCATCAAAGGTATCGATAAAGAAAAAGTTGGCCAATATGCAGCTGAAATCAGAGATAAGAGAAGACCTGAACCATACAAAGGCAAAGGTATCAAGTATGCTGATGAAACGATCAGACGTAAAGTTGGTAAGACTGGTAAGAAATAATTAAGGAGTGTGTGATAATGGTTAGTAAGAAATCAAGAGCGGAAGTTCGTTTAAAAAAACATAGAAGAATTCGTAATCGTTTCAGCGGTACAGCCGAAAGACCACGTTTAGCTGTGTTTAGAAGTAACAATCACATGTATGCTCAGATTATTGACGATACAGTTGGAAATACTTTAGTGGCAGCTTCTACATTAGACAAAGATGTAAAAGCTCAGGTAGAAAAGACAAATAACGTTGATGCAGCAGCATGTGTAGGTACAGTAATTGCTAAGAAGGCACTGGAAAAGGGTATCAAAGAAGTGGTATTCGACAGAGGCGGATTTGTATACCATGGTAAAGTTCAGGCATTAGCAGATGCAGCCAGAGAAGCTGGCTTAGAATTCTAGGAAAGGGAGGAAAAGACGCATGAAACACACAATCATTGATGCTAGTCAGTTAGAATTACAGGAAAAAGTAGTATCAATCAAACGTGTTACTAAGGTTGTAAAGGGTGGTCGTAACTTCCGTTTCACAGCATTAGTAGTAGTTGGTGATGGCAACGGACACGTTGGAGCAGGTCTCGGAAAAGCAGCTGAAATTCCAGAAGCAATCCGTAAGGGAAAAGAAGATGCAATGAAGAAACTTGTAACGGTTGCTATGGATGATAACAAGAGTATAACACATGATTTTCTCGGAAAATTCGGAAGTGCTTCTGTACTTTTGAAGAAAGCTCCAGAAGGTACCGGTGTTATTGCTGGTGGTCCGGCTCGTTCTGTGCTTGAACTTGCAGGAATCAAGAATATCCGTACAAAATCATTAGGTTCAAATAACAAGCAGAACGTAGTACTTGCTACAATTGAAGGTTTACGTCAGTTAAAGAAACCGGAAGAAGTGGCTGCACTTCGTGGTAAATCTGTTGAAGAAATTCTTGGTTAATTGCCGGGAAGCTAAAGGAGGAAATCGAGATGGCAGATAAATTAAAAATCACATTAGTGAAATCTACAATCGGTGCTATTCCAAAGCATAAGGCTACCGTTGCTGCTTTAGGTTTAAAGAAGCTTAATAAAACAGTAGAAATGCCGGATAATGCAGCCGTTAGAGGTATGATTCAGCAGGTAAGACATTTAGTTAAAGTAGAAGAAATCTAAGATTCAGATAAGGAGGTGTCAGAATGGACTTATCAAATTTAAGACCTGCAGAAGGTTCTAAGCAGGGAGATAGATTTAGAAGAGGACGTGGACATGGTTCAGGAAATGGTAAGACAGCAGGTAAAGGCCATAAGGGACAGAAGGCTCGTTCAGGAGCTCCAAGACCAGGCTTTGAAGGTGGTCAGATGCCATTATATAGAAGAATTCCTAAGAGAGGGTTTACAAATTACAACCACAAAGAAATCGTTGGTATTAATTTAAATGCTCTCGAAGTATTTGATAATGACGCTGTGGTATCCATTGAAACATTAATTGAAACAGGAATCGTTAAGAATCCTAAAGACGGAGTAAAGATTTTAGGAAATGGAGAATTAACTAAGAAGCTTACAGTTCAGGCTAACGCATTCAGCGAAAGTGCAAAAGCAAAAATTGAAGCTCTTGGTGGAAAAGCTGAGGTGATCTAATGTTCAAAACACTGCGGAATGCATTTAAAATTAAAGATATAAGAACTAAGATTTTTTATACATTTTTAATGCTAATTGTTGTTCGAATTGGTTCTCAGCTTCCAATTCCGGGTGTAAATAGAGATTACTTTTCACAGTGGTTTTCTCAGCAGACTGGTGACGCATTCAGCTTTTTCAATGCTGTCACCGGTGGCTCTTTCTTGGAAATGTCAGTATTTGCGCTGAACATTACACCATACATCACATCCTCTATTATTATGCAGCTTTTAACTATCGTTATCCCGAAGTTAGAAGAAATGCATAAAGATGGTGAAGATGGGAGAAAGAAAATCACTGCTATTACACGTTATGTAACTGTAGTATTAGCTTTGATTCAGTCGACTGCAATGGCAGTAGGTTTTGGTAACAAAGGCCTTTTACAGGAATTTAATTTTATTAATATATTGACAGTAATCGTAGGATTAACGGCAGGTTCCGCAATGCTTATGTGGATTGGTGAAAGAATCACAGAAAAGGGTGTAGGTAACGGTATTTCTATCGTACTTTTGATCAACATTGTTTCCAGAATTCCATCTGATTTAGCTACATTATATGAAACATTTGTGAAAGGAAAAGCACTTGCATATGCAATTCTTGCAATTGTCATTATTGCTGCAGTTATTATTTTAACTACTGTATTAACAGTACTTTTGCAGGGCGGAGAAAGAAAAATCTCTGTTCAATATGCGAAAAAAATGCAGGGTAGAAAAATGGTTGGAGGACAGTCAACACATATTCCTCTTAAGGTTAATACTGCTGGTGTTATCCCGATCATCTTTGCATCTTCCTTGTTACAGTTTCCGGTTGTAATTGCTTCCTTACTTGGAAAGTCCGGTTCTGAGTGGGTAAAATATTTATCCTCATCTAACTGGTGTGATCCTAATAATCTGAAGTATTCTATCGGTTTACTGGTTTATATTATACTGGTTGTTTTCTTTGCTTATTTTTATACTTCTATTACATTTAACCCACTAGAAGTGGCAAATAATTTAAAGAAGCAGGGTGGTTTTATTCCGGGTATTCGTCCGGGTACACCTACATCAGATTATTTAACAAAAATTCTTAACAACATTATTTTTATCGGAGCAGTTGGTTTGATTATTGTTGCAGTAATTCCAATCTTCTTCAATGGTGTATTTAGTGCACAGGTAACTTTCGGTGGAACATCACTGATCATTATCGTTGGAGTAGTATTAGAAACTATGAAACAAATTGAATCCCAGATGCTGGTTCGATATTATAAAGGTTTTTTGAATGACTAATAAAGGTGATGCGTAGCATTACATAATGATATTGCTGGGAATCCTGTGGTTCCCGGCAATATTAGCAAACGCATATATTTAGGAAAGTGATTCATATTATTATATAGAAGAATCACAGAGAATGGAGGAAGAATTCATGAAATTGATCATGTTAGGAGCACCTGGTGCAGGTAAGGGAACACAGGCAAAGAAAATTGCTGAAAAATACAATATTCCGCATATATCTACAGGAGATATTTTTCGTGCAAATATTAAAAACGGTACAGAACTGGGACAGAAAGCAAAAACATATATGGATCAGGGACTTCTTGTACCGGATGAGTTAGTTGTTGATTTGGTTATGGACCGCTTTGCACAGCCGGACTGCGAAAATGGTTATGTGTTAGATGGTTTCCCAAGAACTATTCCACAGGCAGAAGCTTTGGATGCAGCTTTAGAAAAAGCTGGGGCAAAAATTGATTATGCAATTAATGTGGAAGTGCCGGACGAAAATATCATCAGACGTATGTCAGGCCGCAGGGCATGTGCTGCATGTGGAGCAACTTATCATTTAGTACATATTCCGCCAAAGAAAGAAGGAGTATGTGACACATGTGGAAAAGAACTTATCTTAAGAGATGACGATAAGCCGGAAACAGTAAAGAAGCGTCTGGATGTATATCATGAACAGACACAGCCACTAATTGACTATTACACCGAAAAAGGTGCATTAGTAGAAGTGGATGGAACTGTTGATATGGAAGATGTATTCAATGCAATCGTAAAGATATTAGGAGCTTAAAAAATGGCTGTTACAATTAAATCTGCAAGAGAAATTGAATTGATGCGAGAAGCAGGTAAAATTCTTGCTTCTGTACATGAAGAACTGGGAAAAGCAATTAAACCTGGTATGTCCACCAAAGAGATTGACATCTTAGGAGAGAATCTTATAAGAGAACACGGCTGTATTCCTTCTTTTTTAAATTATGAAGGTTATCCGGCCTCAATCTGTGTATCTGTCAATGATGAAGTGGTTCATGGAATTCCGACTCATGACAGAATCCTAAAGGAAGGTGATATTGTAAGTCTGGATGCAGGCGTGATCTACAAGGGGTATCATTCCGATGCGGCCCGTACCCATATGGTGGGGGAAGTAAGCAAGGAGGCAAGACAGTTAATTGAGGTTACAAGACAGAGCTTTTTCGAAGGGATTAAATATGCCACAGAAGGAAGGCATCTGTATGAAATATCAGCAGCTATTGGAACCTATGCTGAAAGCTTTGGATATGGAGTTGTCAGAGATTTGGTAGGACACGGCATTGGAAGAAATTTGCATGAAGATCCTCAGATACCAAACTTCAAACAGAGAAGACGCGGTATGAAATTACAGGCGGGTATGACACTTGCCATTGAGCCAATGATTAACGCTGGTGGTTTTGATGTGGTGTGGCTGGATGATGATTGGACTGTAGTAACAGAAGACGGTTCTTTATCCGCCCACTATGAAAATACTGTGCTTATTACAAAAGGTGAACCGGAAATTTTATCCTTATCTTTATAAGAGGTGCAGAATGGAAAGATTTGAAGTTGGAATGTTGGCGAAAGCATTGGCGGGACATGATTTGGGAAAAATATATGTGATCATTGGAGTAGATGAGGATTATGTATATCTGACAGACGGAAATATAAGAACCGTAGACAGGCCCAAGAAGAAAAAGAAAAAGCATGTTCAGCTTATCAAAGAAACGCAACAGGTAGTAGTAGATAAAATACGAAACAATGAAAAAATTCAGAACGAAGAAATTAAGCGAATAATCAAACTTAAATTATCACAAGGAGGGAATGCAGATGTCTAAGGCAGATGTAATCGAAATCGAAGGAACTGTAATTGAAAAATTACCAAATGCTATGTTTCAGGTGGAATTGGAAAATGGTCATAAAGTGCTGGCACACATTAGCGGTAAGCTTCGCATGAACTTTATCAGAATTCTACCTGGCGATAAGGTAACCATTGAGTTGTCACCATATGATTTATCTAAAGGAAGAATTATTTGGAGAGATAAATAAATGATTTAATGTCGTGGGTGCTGGAACGCCCCAGATAAACAAAAAAGGGTTCAGAGCAGATATAAATAGCTCTGAACCCTTTTTTGTTTATCTGGGACTGTGTGCGGAAAGTCAGAGATAGAACCACTAATAAAAGGAGAAATATTACAAAATAATTAAAAAATATAGAAAAAATATTGACAAAATTTGAAAAACCTAATAGCATATAATAGCATGAAAATGTAAAAAAAGTGTGAACAATTTACAAAAAGAAAGGAGTTAATACAGTGAAAAAAATGCTGAAAAAAGTGGTTAGCATATTTATGATGACCGCCATGATAAGCACTATACTGCCCCAAGATTTTGTTGTGAAAGCAGCAAAGAATCAGGCAGAAGAAATTGATTATTCAGAATTGAATAATGAAATTTATGATAACTTGGAGGATTATCCGGTAGGTAATATGGAAGATACTGGAGAAGTATATGAGGATGCAGTTCAGGTAACAAATACCCAGGAATATTATGAAGCGGTGGGAGAAAGCACACCGACAACTTTGAGTGATGAAACAGCCCCTACAGCTTCTCTTCCCAGCGCAGTAGATAATTCTACTAATGAAAATGCAAAATATTTTCCTCCGATTGTGAGTCAGATCGGAGGTGCGTGTACTACTTATGCGTATATATACAATATGGGGACATATACGATTAATCAGGCTAGAGATACCGATGCCTCTCAACCGGAGAATCAGCTTTGCCCATTGTTTGTTTATAATATGACGCGTGACGATTCTTCTACAGGAGTTGGCACATCATGTGCAAATGCTAACAAGGTCATTCAAAATATAGGAGCCCCTACTGCCGATTTGGCTCCTATAAGTAGAAATTATAGCAACTATCAGTATACATGGTATCCTACAGAAAAAATATGGACATCAGCAACTGAGCACCGAATTGGAGAGGTTGTTCACATTCGTGACATCAGCCATACGGGAACGCCGATTACCAGTGCTGACGATTCGGATTTGGATTTATTAAAGACAACACTTTCAAATGGAAAACTAGTTGCTTTTGCTACATATTTTAATACATTTAATTATACAGTAATTCCCGAAGATTCAGCTAGTCATGCCGGCGAATACGCAGTAGACAGATGTGACTATTATATGAGGAATTCAAATGGTCAAAGATACCTTGGCGGTCATGCCATGGTTATTGTTGGATATGATGATACTATCTGGATTGATGTAAACAGAGATGGCAAAAAGCAGACTGGAGAGTTTGGGGCCTTTAAAATTGCGAATTCTCATGGAAAAACTTATAGAAACTCCGGATTTGTATGGGTGGCATATGATGCGTTAAATAAAGTGTCATCAGTAATTACAGATGACGATGTAGAAAGAGTGAATAATGCTATTAGTGAAGGTACCATGACAGGAAGTAAAATTCAAAATCAATATCGTGAAGACTTCTTTGCTTATCATAACTATTTATATACTTACGCGGCATCTTCAGATGCCAGTGAATCTTCCCAATGCCGTTTAGTCACCACTTTAAATACCTCGGATCGAGAAGATTTATCAATGAATATTGTTGCAACTGAAAAGTCGACCGGGAAAAAATCAAGCTATCGTGTAGAGCCTTTTACTATAACAAATTGGAGTACGGCATTTGCATTAGACGGTTCCACAAATGCGACAGATGGAACCATTGTGATAGACTTAAATAATGTGGTTTCCAATATTTCAAAGGATACAATAAATAATTATACATGGAGTGTAGAGATAAAGGATAAAGATGCTTCTTCTGCCCCGCTTACTGTGAAAAAGTTGTATATTACAGTAGATGATGTGAAAAGTTTAACAGCAGATGTAGCAAATGATGTATTAGATGGTACTTTTAAGAAGTACGATTTAAGTAATGAACTGACGGTAACGGACTTTAGCGTTTCACAGGAGTCCCCGATTTCATTGGTTGACAGCATAAACTTAAGCGCTGCAGTAAAAGGGGGAAGTGGGAACTACCAATATCGTTTTGGCAGTATTTTGAATGGAACAGAATATGAAATTACCAATGGATATCAAAGTGGAGCAACTGCAGGTATCTCATTTTCGCATTTAATAAGTTCTGGTGATGGCTCAGGTACAGCAGAGGCAGTGGGAACTCACACTTTGTTTGTAGATGTAAAAGATACGGAAACAGGAGTGGTGGTCAGAAAGACAATAGAAAACTATCAGGTAAAGCCACTAGAGATTACCTCCTTTACAGCAGAGCAGGTTTCACCACAGAGTGTTGGAACAACAATTAAATTAAATGCTGAAGTAGAATACGAGGCACCATATCGTTATAATACCTACAAGTTCTCCGTTATAAAAGACGGTGTGGAAACAAATCTGTCACCATATGTAGATGTAAAATATAATGTTACATGGACACCGAAGGAAGCGGGCACATATACGCTGAAATATTATGTTAGAGATTATTTGGGTCAGGAAGCAACAGCTACCATGGATTACGTAATAAAAAATCAGAAGTCAATCATATATTATCAAAATGATTCATGGTCACAGGCTTATATTCATTATAAAGTAGCAGATGGAGAATGGACAACCGCACCCGGAGTAAAAATGGAAGCTGCCAGCGATCAGAATGGCTATCAGTGGAAATATGAAATTGCTGTAAATGACACAGAAAATGTAACAGTATGTTTTAATAACGGAAGTGGAAGCTGGGACAGCAAGAATGGAGCTAATTACAGTGTAGGGGCAGGAATGTACGGAATTAAAAACGGAAATATTAATAAATTAACAGCGATTACAACCCCAACTCCAACGGTAGCCGCAACAGCAACCCCAACTCCAACGGTAGTTCCAACAGCAACTCCAACTTCAACGGTAGCCCCAACAGCAACGCCGGTTCCGACCTCTATAGTTGAAAAAAATTATTCTGTCATATATTACAGTAATTCCTCTTGGAGTCAGGCGTATATTCATTTCAAAACAAATAATGGAAGCTGGACAGCAGTGCCGGGCATCAAGATGGAAGATAACACATCAGAAAACGGATATACATGGAAGTATGTAATTGATTTAAATCAGGCAGATGGAGCAACCGTATGCTTTAATAACGGAAATGGAAGCTGGGACAGCAAAAATGGAGCAAACTACAGTGTTGGCAAAGGAAGCTATGGGATCAGCAATGGTACAATCGAAGAATTGCCAGAAGGAATCAGTGTGAACTTATCTGCTGATCAAGAAGTAGGCGGAACATTCAAAAAATCTGTATTTACGGCACAAGCGAATAATGGTACAGCGCCATATACGTATCAGTTTGCTATTGTAAATGCAGGAGAAACGCCTTCTGAATATGCCTATGTAAAAGTTGCCGGAAATATCTATGAATACACACCGTATGGTGCTAGAGAGTATTCCATATATGTAAAGGTAACAGATGCAAATGGGAAAACAGCCCAGACAAGCATGAATTACACAGTGGAAGGACCTAAGTGGGGAGAATTCACTGCAACAGCGGATAATCATAAAGTGGGAACCGTTGTAAAATTAGAAGCAGAATTTTTAAATTATAAGCCGGATTCCTATAATTTTTATTCTTTTGTGATTGAAAAAGATGGAGTGAAGAAAGAGGAATATACAGGAACAACAGGCTATTATGTATGGACTCCAACCGAAGAAGGAATTTACACAATTACAGCAAAATTTTCTGCGTATACAGGTGCAGTTTACACAACAGAATTAACTTATGAAGTAAAAAATGGAAACACCGCTACCATTTACTATAACAGCAGTTGGTCTAATGCCTATATCCACTACTGTGTAGCAGGCGAAAGCTGGAGTGCAGTACCAGGTGTTGCCATGACAAAAACCTCAGAAAAGTCTGGTTACACCTATAAATATGTAATTGATCTAGACGATGCAGAAAGCGTAACCGTATGCTTTAATAATGGAAACGGAAGCTGGGACAGCAATAATGGAAACAACTATACGATAACATCCGGAACATATGGCGTAAGTAATGGAAATATTTCAGAAGTAAAATAATTTAAAAAATAAAAAACAGTTAAAGTTTAGTTCTAGGCTGAACTTTGACTGTTTTTGCATTATTATATAGTCACGGTAAACGCATGATTTCATGTATTCCATTTACAGAAAAAGTCTGTTATATTGTAAATTAGTAACTGACAATCTTTACACAATCGTGTACAATTATTTCCATACTTCCAGAAAGGAAATAATTGTTATGTCAGATACGAAAAAAGAAATTTCATTGATTGAGTGCATGAAGGAGGTTCCGGATTCGAGAGCCCCGTATAACCAAAAACATAAGTTCCTTGATATTATTATAATTGCTGTTACAGTACTCCTCTGCGGTATGGATACCTGGAATGAAATAGAGGACCGGGCATATTCTAAAAAGGAATGGTTAGGGACATTCCCGGAACTTCCCGGAGGAATTCCTTCTCATGATACGATAAACAGGGAATTTCAGATGATGGATCCTGAGAAGCTTCACGCTGCCTTTTTTCGATGGACAGGAGCCATTGCGGAAAAAATAGAAGGCGTTGTTGCCATTGATGGAAAAACGGTCAGAAGGCGCAGGGATGATGCAAAAGGAAACCATCCAGTCCATGTAGTAAGTGCATGGGCTTCCGAAGCATCCCTTGTTCTTGGACAGCTGCGGGTAGATGAAAAAACAAACGAGATCAAAGCCATTCCGGAATTGTTGGAGTTTTTGTGTCTGAAGGGCTGTATAGTGATCATAGATGCTATGGGGACACAGAAGCAAATAGCCGAAAAGATTATAGAAAAGGAAGCAGACTATATCCTGCAGGTAAAAGGAAATCAGTATTATAAAGAGATATGTATGGAACACGGAAGGCAGGAAATACGGGAATATTATGTAGAAATGAACTATAGTCAAGTGAGTAGACACAAAAAAGTATAAAAAGTTTAAAAAACTGGCTAAGCATTTTGTTCCCAGTACAAGGTCTCTGCTTCGTTTGGAGTAAGCATATTAAGTGTGCCATGCGGTCTTTTCGAATTGTAGTATCCTTCGATGTACTCAAAAAT
>CASEML010000061.1 GCA_949289145.1 uncultured Eubacteriales bacterium
TAACAAGGCATAAATTATCATTAAAGAAGAAAAGATTTGTTATAAGTCTGCTTCCAATAAGGTATTTGGAGGAAGTGATTAGTTTTTAAAAAATGAAAAGACGGTGCTGGAGAGGATATAACAATTCATGCGTTTGTCGTGCGAATCAGCGGTTAGTGCTTGACGGGACTTTTCAAATCAATTATAATGAAAGGTGCTGAATGAATATAGGGACGTGCAGTGGAAAAACATATGGAGGTCAAAACTCAATGGTTAAGAGTATGACAGGTTTCGGGCAGTTCGAAGTGTCTGAGGCTGAAAGAAAAATGACAGTGGAGATGAAATCAGTAAACCATCGGTATCTCGATCTGAACATAAAGATGCCTAAAAAACTGAATTTTTTTGAAGCTGCCATCAGAAATTTATTAAAGGAATATATCGAGCGCGGAAAGGTAGATGTTTTTATTACATACGAGGATTACAGTGAAAGCAGCGTGTGTATAAAATATAACCGTGACATTGCTAAAGAATATCTGACATATATTCGAAAGATGCAGAAGGAATTTGGTCTGAAGGAAGACTTTGGCGCGGCGGCTTTGTCAAAATATCCGGAAGTTCTGGTAATGGAAGAGCAGGCAATAGATGAAGAAGAATTATGGAAAATGATGGAGAAAGCAATTCGCGGAGCTGCAGAGCAGTTTACAAATTCCAGAATACAGGAGGGCGAGCATCTGAGGCAAGATTTACTTGCTAAATTAGAGGGAATGATTAAAAATCTATCTTATATAGAAGCACGCTCACCGGAAATTTTAGAGGAGTACCGGAAAAAGCTTACCGATAAGGTAAAAGAACTCTTAACAGATACCACAGTGGAAGAAAGCAGAATACTTACGGAGGTTACTATCTTCGCAGATAAAATATGTGTAGATGAGGAAACGGTAAGGCTGAGAAGTCATGTGGAGCATATGAAGAAAAATTTAGAAGCAGGTGGAGGCTTAGGAAGAAAGTTAGATTTTCTTGCACAAGAAATGAACCGGGAGGCCAACACCATTCTTTCAAAAGCAAATGATATTATAATTTCAGAGTATGGAATCGAATTGAAAACAGATATTGAAAAAGTCAGAGAACAAATTCAGAATATAGAATAGGGTGATACGGTGAGCAGATTAGTCAGTGTGGGATTTGGCAATATGGTCAATTCCAGTAAGATTATTGCGGTGATAAGTCCGGAATCGGCACCGGTAAAGCGGCTGATACAGGCAGCGAAAGAAGAAGGAAGTGTGCTGGATGTTACTCAGGGACGGAAAACCAAATCGGTGATTGTTATGGAAAATGGACAGTATCTTTTGTCGGCACTACAGACAGAAACGATAGCAAACCGTATGCAATCGGGAGAAAAAGCAGAGGATACTTAGTGATTTCAATAGAAATAATGCAGGAAAAGGAAAGGAGCAAAATATGTTACATCCATCTTATACAGATTTAATGAAAGTAGTAAACAGTGAGGTAGAAGAAGGGGAACAGCCGGTAGTAAACAGCCGTTATTCCATTGTACTAGCCACATCAAAAAGGGCAAGACAGTTAATCGACGGAGAAGAGGCAATGGTCCCTGACGCCGGTAAAAAGCCATTATCTGTAGCAATTGAAGAATTGAACAGAGGAGAAATTAAAATTCTTCCGGAAGACTATGAACCGGAAATGGAAACAGAAGAAGAGTAAGAGCAAAGCGATGAAACTGAGGCGTGCCGAAATCGGTGCGCCTTTTATAAAAAGGAGAGACTATGAAATTACATTTTATTTCCTTAGGGTGTGACAAAAATTTGGTAGATTCCGAATATATGCTGGGCTATCTGAATAATGCCGGCATTGAATTTACCAATGAGGAAACAGAGGCAGATATTATTGTAGTAAATACCTGCGGTTTCATTAACGATGCCAAGGAAGAAAGCATAAACACCATTTTGGAGATGGCAGAACAGAAAAAACACGGTAAATGCAAGGCACTGATTGTAACTGGCTGTCTGGCACAGAGATATAAAGAGGAAGTCGTAAAAGAGATTCCGGAGGTGGATGCAGTTCTTGGAACTACAGCATACGAAGAGATTGCAGATGTGATCAACAGCTGTCTGGAAGGGGAAAGTCATTGTATTATTATGAAGGATTTAACATATCTTCCAGCTGCCAACAGGAAACGTCTGGTGACCACCGGAGGTCATTATGCTCACTTGAAAATTGCGGAGGGCTGTGATAAACACTGCACTTACTGCATTATTCCTAAGATTCGCGGAGAATACCGCAGCGTTCCTATGGAGGATTTATTGGCAGAGGCAAAGACTTTGGCAGATTCTGGTGTGAAAGAATTAATTTTAGTGGCACAGGAAACTACTATGTATGGAAAAGACATATATGGCAAAAAGATGCTACCGGAGTTGTTGAAAAAGCTATGTGAAATTCCGGGAATCTACTGGATTCGCATTCAATATTGTTATCCTGAGGAGATTACCGACGAACTGATTCAGGTAATAAAGGAAGAAGAAAAAATCTGCAATTATTTAGACCTGCCAATACAACATGCCAGTGATGAAATACTGCGCCGCATGGGCAGACGCACTGACAAAGAACAACTAAAGCAGATCATAAGGAAACTTAGAACAGAAATACCGGATATCGCAATACGAACTACTCTAATCAGTGGTTTTCCGGGGGAAACGGAAGAAATGCATGAGGAAGTTATGGACTTTGTAGACGAAATGGAATTTGACCGTCTAGGGGTGTTTGCTTATTCACCAGAGGAAGATACGCCGGCAGCAGAATTTGATGATCAGATACAGGAAGAAATAAAGGAAGAACGACGGGATGAGATTATGGAACTGCAGCAGGAAATTGCTTTTGATAAGTGTAATGATATGATTGGCAGGGAAGTATTGGTGATGATCGAAGGCAGTGTTGCGGGAGAAAATGCTTATGTGGGGAGAACGTACAAAGATGCGCCCAATGTGGATGGATACATTTTTGTAAATACAGAGGAAAACCTTATGTCCGGAGATTTTGTCAGGGTAAAAGTTACCGGAGCTTTAGAATATGATTTGATAGGAGAGATTGCAAATGAATTTACCAAATAAACTGACGGTACTCAGAGTAATCCTGATACCGTTTTTTGTGGGATTTATGCTGGCAGACCAGCCATTATATTACGGCATTGCTTTGGCAATATTTTGCATTGCCAGCCTGACAGACTTGCTGGACGGAAAAATTGCAAGAAAGTACAATTTGGTTACCAATTTTGGGAAATTTATGGATCCTTTAGCAGATAAGTTGTTAGTATCTGCAGCATTGGTATGTTTGGTGGAGTCAGGAAGCCTGCCTTCCTGGATGGTAATTATTATTATCAGCAGGGAATTTATTATCAGCGGATTCCGCCTGATTGCCGCAGACAACGGTGTTGTGATTGCCGCCAGCTATTGGGGAAAATTTAAAACAGTATTTCAGATGGCCATGATCATTATGCTTATTTTGAAGTTGGCAGGTGTGAAACATATGATGTTTGCATATGTTACCGCTGGGGTTACTTGGATAGCCCTGATACTCACCGTAGTATCTTTAGTAGATTATCTTATAAAAAACAAATCGGTTCTTTCAGAAAATAATAATAAGTAGAGCAAAAAAGGAGATGGGAATATGGTTGCGGAACTCATATCGGTAGGAACGGAACTGTTGATGGGAAATATTGTAAATACAAACGCTGCATACCTTTCAAAAAAGCTGGCATCCATTGGGGTATCTGTATATTACCAGAGTACAGTAGGAGATAATAAGGAGCGCTTAAAGAAGACCATTGAAACAGCCATAAGCCGTGCAGATGTGATCATTTTAAGCGGAGGGCTGGGGCCTACCGCAGATGATCTGACAAAAGAGACAGCAGCGGAAGTGCTGGGAAGAGATATGTATTTGGATGAACGGAGCATGGAGAGGATCAGGAAATATTTTGAGGCTCTGCACCGCACCAATATTACGGAAAACAACTGGAAACAGGCTATGATTCCAGAAAATGCCATTATTCTTGATAACAATAATGGTACGGCACCGGGCATTATTATGGAAGAAAAGGGGAAGTCGGTGATTTTGCTTCCGGGACCACCCAATGAACTGCAGCTTATGTTTGAGGAATCGGTAATTCCTTATTTACAGAAAGATAATTATAAAGTATTATATTCCAAAATGGTGAAGGTCTGCGGTATTGGCGAAAGCAAAGCAGAAACCATAGTAAAGGATTTGATGGAAGCACAGACAAATCCAACCATAGCTCCTTACGCCAAAACAGGCGAGGTACATTTTAGGATTACTGCCTTGGCCCAAAGTGTAAAAGAGGGAAAAGAACTGGTAAAACCAGTGGTCTGTAAGTTAAAACAGCGCTTTGGTGATGCGGTTTATACCACAAAAGAAGAAGTTACTCTGGAAGATAAGGTAGTCAAGATGCTTAAGAAGCGTGGTCTGACCATGGTGACAGCAGAGTCCTGCACAGGTGGAATGCTATCTTCTAAACTGATTAATGTTTCCGGAGTTTCGGAAGTTTTCAAAGCCGGTTTGGTCACATATGCAAATAAAGCAAAGCGGGAGCTTTTAGGCGTTCGAAAAAAGACTTTGAAAAAGTATGGAGCGGTCAGCAAAGAGACAGCAGAAGAAATGGTACTTGGTGCGGCAGAGCGCTATAATGCAGATGTTGCAGTATCTGTTACCGGAATTGCAGGGCCCGAAGGAGGCACCGAAGAAAAACCGGTGGGTTTGGTATATATTGGATGTTATGTATGCGGCGAACTGGCAGTGTATGAATGTCATTTTACCGGAACCAGAAAAAAAATAAGAGAAACTACAGTGGTTACGGCATTGAATCTGGTGAGAAAAATGCTGTTGGATTTTTAGTATAGAGAGGAAAAGAATATGGGAGAGAGAATAACTGGTGCACAGGCAATGGTAAAATGTCTGGAAAATGAGGGGGTATCTGTAGTATTTGGATATCCGGGAGTGGCAATATGTCCCTTTTTCAATAGCTTATATGATTCGGAAATAGAGCAGATATTGGTGAGAACAGAGCAGAATGCAGGACATGCTGCCAATGGATATGCAAGAGTAACGGGAGAGGTAGGCGTGTGTGTGGCAACTTCAGGTCCCGGTGCAACCAATTTGATTACAGGTATCGCAACTGCATATGCAGACAGTATTCCTATGGTGGCAATTACCGGTCAGGTGTCCTCGGAACTTTTGGGACGTGATGTGTTTCAGGAAGCAGATATCACAGGTGCTGTGGAGTCCTTTGTGAAATACAGTTATTTAATTAAGGATGTAAGTAATATTCCAAGAGTGTTTAAGGAAGCGTTTTATATTGCAAATACAGGAAGAAAGGGCCCTGTATTAATTGATATTCCAGTTGATATCCAGAATCAAATGTTAGAATTTGAGTACCCTTCCCAGGTATCACTGCGCACCTATAAACCTACAGTAAAAGGGCATGCTGTTCAGATTAAGAAAGTGATTGCAGCTTTGGAAGAAGCGAAACGCCCTGTAATTTGTGTGGGCGGCGGTGTATTACTTAGCAATGCAGAAGAAGAAGTGCGGAAATTTTCTGAGGAACATTCCATTCCGGTGGTAAATACAATGATGGGAATTGGTGTTATGCCCACAAATCATCCGATGTATTTTGGAATGGTGGGCAACAATGGGAAGGCATATGCAAATCTGGCAATGAATAAAAGTGATCTTCTGATTATGATGGGGGCCAGAGTGGCTGACCGTGCCATATCCCAACCGGATTTAGTGACGGAAAATACAGTGGTTGCTCACATTGATGTGGATCCTGCGGAAATAGGTAAAAATATGGGTCCTAGTATTCCCATTGTGGGAGATATTAAACATATTTTACATGACTTTGCTAAGTATGACTTTCAGGGAGATTATAGTGAGTGGATAGCTCAGCTCAAAGTATGGAAGGAAGAAAAAAAGGTGAAGCGCACTCCTAAGGAGGGCTATGTGGATCCGGCAGAATTTGTGCGCATTTTGTCAGAAACCATGGAGGAAGACGGGGTATATGTGGCGGACGTAGGACAGAATCAGATTTGGTCTTGCAATTATTATGTGATGCGTAAAGGGAAATTTTTAACCAGCGGAGGTATGGGAACTATGGGATATTCCATTCCGGCTGCCATGGGAGCAAAGCGGGCAGATAAGTCTAGACAAGTTGTGGCAGTGTGTGGAGATGGTTCTTTTCAGATGTCTTTTATGGAATTAGCTACCATCCGACAGCACAATATTCCCATTAAAATTATTGTATTGAAAAACAATTATCTTGGCATGGTTCGGGAGTATCAGCATTATACATACAATGACAGATATGTGGGAGTTTCTTTAGAAGGAAGCCCTAATTTAGAGATGATTGCAGCAGCATATGAAATGCCTTTTGTACGGATTTTTGACATGGAAGGCATTGAGGAAAAGATTAGAGATTTTCTGTCTGCGGAAGGTTCCGGTCTGATGGAATGTGTGATTGATTCTTATGATTTAGTGAAGTAAAGGAGGTCGATATTATGAAAGGAATATTTTCTGTTTTAGTTGAAAACAGAGCGGGTGTGCTCTGTAAAGTGGCAGGTCTGTTTTCTAGAAGATGCTTTAATATTGACAGCCTGACAGTAGGAGAGACAGAGGACAAAGACGTGTCTGTTATGACAATTGTATCTTCCGGAGATGAAAGAACCATTGAGCAGATAGAAAAACAGTTAAACAAAAAACTAGATATTATCAAAGTGAAGACATTTACGGAGAAAAACAGTGTTTGCCGTGAATTGATGTTGATTAAAGTGAAGTATCAGGCAAATAATAGAAGTGATATTATCGAAGTCTGTAATGTGCTAAATGCCAGTGTATTAGATATGTCCACTGGTTCCTTATTGATTCAGATTTGTGATGCGCCGGAAAAAATTGAATTGTTAATTAAGATGCTTTCACCTTATGGCATTGTGGAAATGGCAAGGACAGGGACATTGGCACTTCAGAAATGCAGCGATAATGAAAGAGCAAAGAATTGAAGATAGGTAAATAGTCTTTTAAAATGTATGAGCCCCGGAATATCCGAGGCTCGTGTTATGAGGGGGGAGATAGTGAGTGTTTAATCAACTATCTAAAGATAGTATAGCTAATAAATATGGATAAATTATGAACAATATATAAAAAATAACAAAAAATTATAAAAAGAATAAGTATTATATGTCAAAATGACGAAGAAGTTGCATGGTAATAGCAGATTGCCTTAAAAATCAAAGTATTTTCGTTAATTTGTCTGTGTTAATACTAGAAAAAACGGGAAGTTTCTTGTTCATTTAATGTATCACATAAATGATACGGAGGAATTTATGTTAGGAAAAACACATATGGCGGTAGGAATTGCTGCAACGCTGGCATTCACCAGACCAACAACGCCGACAGAAATTGTGCTTAGCATTGGTATTGGTGGGGTGGGAGCAGTGATTAGTGATATAGATGTTGATACATCAGAATCTCACAGGGATGCAGATAAAATTATTGCAATGGCAACGATAATAATGATTGGGATAGGGGTGTTGGATTACTTTTTTCACTTGGGCATTTGGGACAAGATGAAAAGCAACAAAACAGTATATCAAGTGGTGATTGCAGGTTTTGCCTTTATTGGTATATGTATATATGGGAAAGAACAGCCCCATCGTTCCTTTATGCATTCTTTTTTGGCAATGGGAATGCTTTCGGCAGTAATTGCAGTAATCTACCCTGGAGCGGTGATTTATTTTGCAGTCGGATTTTTGTCCCATCTTGCATTAGATATTTTTAATTATAAAAAAGTCCGACTATTTTATCCTGCAAAAAAAGGGATATGTTTTCGGATGTTTCATGCATATGGCATGGCAAATGATATTGCATTTATTACGGGAGTTATTGTGGCGCTGGCGGAGGCGGCTGTATTTGTGTGGAAAAATTTGTAAAATTTCTTTTATCACGAAGAATTGATGTTGTATCATAAAAGTTGACACCCTATTCTCAAGGATTATGATATATAATCAATAGAGAATAGGAGTGAAAAATTATGGCAACAAAACGTAATCAAAAATCTTATGACAACGAATTTAAGGCACAAGCTGTTAAACTAGCCCAGGAAATTGGGGGGCATAAGGCAGCCAATGAATTAGGCATACCAAAAGGTACTATGTATAACTCTTGCCTATGATATGACTTCGTTTAGAATACAAACAGAAGTATCTGCCAGTCAGACCTTCTTCGGCTGGGTAGTTGGCTTTGGAGGAAATGTTCAGATACTTGCACCGGAAAGTGTAAAAGAACAGTATCAGCAGATGATTGAAAGAGCAGAACAGGATTTGAAGCAGACAGAAATGAGGTAATAATTATGGAGAAAGATCCGTTTAAGGAATATTTGAAAGAGTCCGAGCCTGATAAAGCCAGTAAAAGTTATGCTTGGAGCACAGCAATCGGACTTCAGGCGGTAGACGGACTCAAACCATCTAAATATTTGATTGATACTGCCATTCAAAATATTGAGGGCAAAATCACAATAAAAGAAGCACAAAATCTCATAGATACTTATTACGAAGAAAGACCGGCACATTTATCTGATGAGGAGCGTACAGAAGAAGCGGATAAGGTTTCTTCCCGTATTGCTGAGATACTTTCCGAAACAGCGTTTTCTTTTTCTCCAAATGAGTATATCTCTATTCATCGCAAACTCTTTCAGGGGATTTACAATCACGCCGGAAAGATAAGAGATTATAATATTACGAAAAAGGAATGGGTACTTGATGGGGCAACCGTTATGTACGGCAGCGCTTCCGAATTGAGAGCTACCCTTGAATATGATTTTTCGCAGGAGAAAGATTTTAGCTATAAAGGATTGTCGATGGATGAGATTATTCACCATCTTGCAGTTTTCATTTCAAGATTGTGGCAAATCCATATTTTCGGAGAGGGAAATACGAGAACAACAGCGGTATTCTTCATTAAGTATCTGAAAACACTTGGATTTTCAGCAACGAATGATATTTTTGCGGAAAATGCTTGGTATTTCAGAAATGCACTTGTCCGAGCGAATTATACAAACCTGCAAAAGAATGTCTACGAAACAACAGAATATCTTGAGGTATTCCTGAGAAATCTGCTCCTAAACGAAAACAATGAGCTTCACAATCGAAATCTGCATATAAGTGGACTTCTGACTGATGAAAAAGTGGATATTGGAGAGCAGAAAGTGGACATTGAAGTTGAAAAAGTGGATATTCAGAATGGAAAAGTGGACATTGAAAGTGTACTTTCCGAAAAAGCAAAAGAGTTTTCTGTAAAAACGACAGTTCATATCCACCGGCTTTTTGAAAAGTTTGGTTTTAATGAAGTATTTGGAAGAAGCGCTGTTATGGAACTGCTTGAATTGAAAAGTTCAGGTGCTTCCAAACTTATTTCCAATTTGGTACAGTCAGATATTATCGAGCCTGTATCAGGTCACGGAAAGGGAAAATATAAATTCAAAAAATAATAGCTTACGGTATGATGAAATCGAGTGTTAGCAATTTGCGACACCTCCCCCTTTCTTTAATATTTGTAGAGTTTTTTGTAAGTTTTATTTTTCGTATATTGATGAATTAATCCGAATATGCCATAATAGTCCAATAGGGGAAAATAAAATTGAAAATGGAAGGGAGAATGTATGAAACATATAGAATTGCGCGATATATTACACAGAATTGACCACAAAGGCTATCCGGCTTATAAAGATACCAGAGGATGTTATGATTTCCCGGAATTTACTTTATCCATTGACCATGTGCAGGGAGACCCCTTTGCATCACCGTCAAAAGTAAGTGTACTCTTGTCTGGAAAAAGCGCCGGGTTTCCGGAGAATTTGTGGAAAGAAAAATGCAGAAGAATTGCATTACAGGATTACTTACTGCGTCAATTTGGGAAAAGAATTGAAAAAGTATCGTTTAAAGCCAAGGGGTCCGGAAAGAGTGGGTTAATGTCTGTAAGCCGGCCTGGGCAGGAAGTATTAAACAGAAGCGCTTGTGAAATAAATCCTGAGCTGGGAGATATTTTGGTACGCATGGAAATCGGGTTCCCTGCAAATGGGCGCACAGTAAATGCAAGGGAATTGGAGAAGATTTTCTTTGAATTTCTTCCGCAGTGTGTGAAAAGTGCATTGTTTTATAAGGCACTGCCTGAGAAAGAAATTGCGGACTGGGTGAATTTGGCTAGTGATCAGCAGTATATCAGAGAACAGTTGAAACAACTGGGGCTGGCAGCATTTGTGGCAGACAATGCCATACTTCCAAGAGAATCCGGAGTGTCAGGGAAACCATTGGCACAGGCAGTGCCATTTCATTCACCGGAATCATTGGAAGTCACCATGAATCTTCCTTTTGGCGGTACCATGAAAGGCATGGGAATTAAAAAGGGAATCACATTGATCGTGGGAGGCGGTTATCATGGAAAATCTACTTTGTTAAAGGCCTTAGAGGCAGGTGTGTATAATCATATTCCGGGAGATGGACGAGAGTATGTAATAACAGATGATACGGCGGTAAAACTTCGTGCCGAAGATGGAAGAAGCATACAGAAAGTGGATATTTCCATGTTTATTAACAATCTGCCCAATGGAAAGGATACGAAAGCTTTTGTTACGGAAGATGCCAGTGGAAGTACTTCACAGGCAGCAAATATGGTAGAAGCCATGGAAGCAGGTGCCAAAGTTTTCTTAATTGATGAGGATACCAGTGCTACCAATTTTATGATAAGAGATGAACTGATGCAGCGGGTGGTGCACAGAGAGGCAGAACCCATTATACCGTTTATTGACAGGGTAGAAGAACTGTATGGTAATTTTGGAATTTCTACTATTCTGGTGGCAGGAAGTTCAGGTTCTTATTTTCATAAAGCGGACTGCATTTTGCAGATGGACCGCTATGAACCGATGGAAATCACGGCTTTTGCCAAGGAGCAGGCGAAACAGTTTCCGCTGGTGGCTGCACCGGTGCCAGAACAAAAACAAGTGGATTTTGTCAGAAAAGTAATGGGAGATAAAAGTTTTCGTGATGCCAGAGCAAAAATAAAAACCATGGGCAGGGATTCCATTTCTATCAATCGTGATGTGATTGATGTACGTTATGTGGAGCAGTTGGCTGATACAGAACAGTTGGCACTGTTGGGATATATATTGAAATATGCGTACACAAATCTGATAGATGGAAAAAAGACTATACAGCAAGTAGTGGATATGATTTATGATACTATAGAAAAAGGTGGAATGAAGAAAATCTGCGGAGAAAGTTATTTGCCTTGTAATTTTGCCATGGTGCGTAAGCAGGAAATATACGCCTGCCTGAACCGTTATCGTAAGTTAAAGTTACAGTAAAGGTATCTGTTCTGCATTCAGGGTAAGAATATTTATTATACACTCAATGATTTATGGTGTATAATGAAACAAATGAAATGTACAGAATAGAGGGAGAAACATGAATAAAAAACAAGTGTGTGCAGCTGTTCTGGCGCACGTAGACGCCGGAAAAACTACTCTTTCAGAGGCATTACTATATATCAGTGGAAGCATACGGAAAATCGGACGTGTAGATAACAAGGATGCGTATTTGGATAATAACGAATTAGAGCGTGCCAGAGGGATAACCATATTTTCTAAGCAGGCAGTGGTGGAATTAGAACACACTGTCATAACTTTGTTAGATACTCCGGGACATATGGATTTTTCCACAGAAATGGAGCGTACTCTCCAAGTGTTAGATTATGCCATTCTTGTGATCAGCGGAGCGGATGGGGTGCAGGGTCATACCCAGACACTTTGGGAGTTATTAGAGCATTATCACATACCGGTCTTTCTTTTCGTGAATAAGATGGATCAAAATGGGACTGACCGTGGAAAACTTATGGAGGAACTGCATACTAGATTTGGAGATGGATGCATTGATTTTAGCGGAGAATGGAATCAGGAATTTTATGAGAATATAGCAATGCAGGAGGAAGAAGTATTAAATTCTTTTCTAGAGCGGGGCACGGTGGAGCAGCCACAAATTCAAAGAATGATTCAGGAGAGGAAGGTATTCCCCTGTTTTTTTGGTTCCGCTCTAAAGCTGCAGGGAGTGGAGGAATTTTTACACCAGTTCGATCTTCTTACACTGGAACAGGAATATCCGGCAGAATTTCGTGCCAGAGTATTTAAAATCTCAAGGGATGAGCAGGGCAGCCGCCTGACACATTTAAAAGTTACGGGAGGAAGTCTGAAAGTAAAAGACACTGTTACAGGTGCCGGTTGCGGTGAGGAAGAAGAGGAGCAGTGGACAGAAAAAGTCAATGAAATCCGTATTTATTCCGGGGAAAAGTATCGGATAGAAAGACAAGTAAATGCAGGGACCATCTGTGCAGTAACCGGCTTAAGCCAGACTTTTCCGGGAGAGGGCTTGGGAGAGGAAGAAGGGTTAGTACTGCCTTATCTGACGCCCGTATTGACTTACCAGATTAAATTTCCAGAAGGGCAGGATCCAGCTGCAGTGCTGCCGAAACTTTCCATGTTAGATGAGGAAGATCCCTCCCTGCATATCCTGTGGCGAGAGGATTTACGGGAAATTCATATTCAGGTTATGGGAGAAGTACAGATAGAAATATTAAAGTCCATGATTAAGGAACGGTTTGGCATTACAGCAGAGTTTGACCATGGCACCATCTGTTATAAAGAAACCATTAAAACGAAGGTAGAAGGGGTTGGACATTTTGAACCCTTAAGGCATTATGCGGAAGTACATCTGTTGTTAGAGCCGTTAGAAACAGGAGCAGGGCTTGTATTTGAAAGCGACTGCAGTGAGGACAGGCTTTCAAAAAACTGGCAGAGGCTGATTTTAACGCACCTAAAAGAGCGGCAGCATCCCGGTGTGCTCACAGGCTCTGCTATTACGGACATGAAAATCACATTGATTGGCGGTAAGGCACATCAGAAGCATACGGTAGGCGGGGACTTTAGACAGGCTACTTACCGGGCAGTACGTCAGGGATTGATGGAGGCAGAATCTGTTCTTTTAGAGCCTTATTATGAATTTCGTCTGGAGATTCCAGAAAGTTATATCGGGCGAGCCATGACGGATATTGAAAATATGCATGGCATGTTTGATATACTGGATAGAGTGGGGGATATGGCGGTGATTACTGGGAGAGCTCCGGTGGCAGCCTTTGGTGAATACCAGAAACAGGTAAATGTGTACAGCAGAGGACGTGGGAAATTAAGTCTGCGGGTAAAGGGATATTATCCCTGTCACAATGAAGCAGAGGTGATGGAGCAGATTGCTTATGATCCAGAAACAGATCTTAAGAATCCAACAGGTTCTGTATTCTGCGCCCATGGTGCAGGATTTTATGTGGAATGGGACAAGGTAAAAGATTATATGCATGTGGAAGCAATGGATGAAGAACCGTCAGAAAATACAGCGATGGCTGCTAAGAGTTACTATGAGGAAGAATGGATTGATACGGAAGAAGTGGATCGTATTATTGAGCGTACCTTTTATGCTAATCGAAATGGTAGCGGAAAAGATAAGAAAAAGAGCCGTTCTCTGAAAGATAAGAGAGAGAGGGCTTTATCTGTGGAGCGGGTGAGAACTTTTAAAGAATCCGAGAAAAAAGAAAATTATCTGCTGGTAGACGGCTATAATGTTATTTTTGCATGGAAGGAATTGAAGGAATTGGCCAAAATTAATGTGGAAAGCGCCAGAGGAAGACTGATGGATATTTTATGTAACTATCAGGGAATGAAAAAGTGTAATCTGATTCTGGTATTTGATGCTTACCGGTTAGAAGGACATCCAACGGAGATTTTAGACTACCATAATATTCATGTGATATATACAAAAGAGGCAGAAACAGCCGATGCCTATATTGAAAAATTTGCTCATGAAAATGGGAAGAAATACAATATTACTGTGGCAACCTCCGATGGCATGGAGCAGATCATTATCAGAGGGGCAGGATGCCGTCTGCTGTCCTCCAGAGAATTGCAGGAAGAAATTGAGCAAATGAATGAAAAAATAAAGACAGAATATATGGAGGTACAACCAGAAAATCGCAACTTCCTAAAAAACGCCCTATCCAAAGAGGCGGCAGAAAAATTAGAAAGCATGATGAAGAAGCCGTAGCGAAAGTCTGAATGAATTTCCCAAATACCTAATATAATGGAATAACGGAATATTGGGAGTTTATTAATAGTATGAAAAACTTGTTTTTAAATGAGGATGGCGGGAAAATAACCAGCAAAGGTATTCTGACGTTGGTATTGATTTTGTCCGCCATGTTTCTTCTTGGGAGGACAGTACATTTTGCGGTGGATAACGTCAGCAGTATGTATATCCAAAATGAAGTAGATAACTGGGGATTGGGTGGGTATGGCGAAAATGGAGAAAAGCCTACCGGGAATGTTTCTTCAGAAGAATTAAAAAAGTATGATGCCTATTATTTATCTGATACAGATGAGAAAGTAATCTATCTGACCTTTGATGCGGGATACGAAAATGGCAATACAGAGCCTATTTTAGATGCATTAAAAAAGCATAATGTATCAGCAACCTTTTTCGTAGTAGGACATTATTTAGAGTCTTCTCCCGACTTAATAAAACGGATGCTGGCAGAGGGGCATACTGTGGGAAATCATACATATACTCATCCGGATATGTCTGCAATTTCCAATATGGAAGCTTTTCGCAAAGAAATGGAAGATGTAGAGAAAAAGTACAAAGAAATCACAGGTCAGGATATGGTGAAATATTATCGTCCTCCTCAGGGAAAATACAGTATGGAAAATCTGAAAATGGCGCAGGAATTGGGCTATCACACTTTCTTTTGGAGTCTTGCTTATGTAGACTGGTATCAGGATAACCAGCCGACCAAGGAAGAGGCCTTTGAAAAACTTATCGGAAGAATCCATCCGGGCAGTATTGTGTTACTTCATAGCACTTCAGCCACGAATGGAGCTATCTTGGATGAATTACTGGGGAAATGGGAAGATATGGGGTATCGGTTTGGAACTTTAGATGAGCTAACGAAAGAATAAAAGGCATGGAGGCACTTTTTCGTTTCGAAGAGAAAGCTTTCCCCAGCTACAGCTGGAGAAAGCTGCTATGAATTTTCATCTAATTGGAGCAAACGGTTTACTGCCGGCTGCATAGCCTCGTTTTCCCGATATTTTAAAATTAAATTTTTTTCATGTTCTGTCAATGTAAGAGACACATCAGAAGTTTTTTCCTTGTACCCAAAAGTTTCCAAAACATTGTCGATATGATAGATTTCGCATAGCAGCATTAAGGTATCTGCATCTGGCTGAGTAGTACCGCTCTCCCAACCATAAATTGTTTTCGGAGCCGCCGGTGTTTTGTATTTTGACAAAAGCTGGGAAACTTCATTCACAGACAATCCATTTAATTTTCTGTAGTATTTCAATACTTTGGCAATGTGTGGATTTTTCATAATCTATACCAAGCTTCAAGCAAAATTCTTTGCATTGTTATCCTTTCTTAATTTCTATGGGAAACTCTCCTAGATTACCTTATCAATTGTTTTTTCGTTTGTCAATTATCGAAATAATTTTTCTCGAAAAACAAGAATTTATAAGTTGACATTCTTTACAAACAAGAATAAAATAATATATAATATGACAAAATTCTTGAATTTCGGGAAAGGGGTGATGTACATGGAAATGAAAAATAATCTGTTAAATTATATACAAACTTATGGAATTTCCGTGGAACATCTTTCCAAAGTTTTAAATATAGATCTTGAAAAATTTCAAGAGAGCAGCAGACAGGACTGGAATGCGCAGGAGTTGCTGCAGATTTGCAGTTATCTGAATATAGAACCTACAGAATTTTATACAAGAAAAATAAATCAAAAAGGAGAAAATGATTCATGGTAAGGTACCACTGTGAAAACGATAATGTGGATGTGGGCAGTAGTATTTGTCCCCACTGTGGACAGCGTGCTTTTCCAATAAAATCAGAATTGTACTGGTGTGATACCTGTAATGTTCCAACCTATTATAAGGAGTGCGGCTTATGCGGGACAGTGGGAAAAAAGATATCTTCGGATCTGCGTCCGGTATTTCCAGAAGAAAAAATATTATTAGAAACTATTATGGAATTTCAGGAAAATAGTTGTATTCGATGCAAATCGGTCTGGAATGGTTCTGGAAATGTATATTATGCAGATGGCAGGCGGCTTGCTATCAGGATAGGAAAATTAGCAGAATTGGATATAGACAAAGTCCGGCAGCGGTATCAGGAGAAAATGCAAAGTCAGTTGGAATCTTACCAGCAGGAATTTCAAATACATCAGGAAAAGTTTACAGAGGTAAATAAACAAAGGTTATATCAGATAGAGCAGGGGGCCATAGAATATATCCGGGAAATAGGAAATAAATACAGCATAGAAGACATGATGATTTCTTTTTCCGGAGGTAAGGATTCAACGGTAGTAGCAGATTTAGTCACCAGAGCGCTAGGTGATGGTGATAAAAAAATTCTTCATATTTTTGGAGATACAACCTTAGAGTTTCCGCTAACTTATGAATATGTAGAACGCTATAAAAAAAGTCATTACAAAACACCGGTGATTTCTTCCAGAAACAAGGATAAAAATTTCTTAGAGCTGTGCAGTATCATCGGACCGCCAAGCCGTGTGATGCGTTGGTGCTGTACTATTTTTAAGACTGGAGCTATCACAAGGAAGATTGAAAAAGTATTTCGTAATAAGAAGCATATTATCACGTTTTATGGAATACGCAGAAGCGAATCCGCTAGCAGAAGTAAGTATGAGAAGGAATCTGAAAGTCCAAAGATTACAAAGCAGACAGTGGTATCACCGGTGATAGACTGGTATGACTTTGACATTTGGCTGTATCTGTTAAGTAAAAAAATAGATTTTAATGACGCATATCGTTTAGGATACTCCAGAGTGGGATGTTGGTGTTGTCCAAACAACAGTCAGTGGTCAGAATTTTTGTCTAAGCTGCATATGCCTGAATTATATGGCCAGTTTCGACAGACCATAGTAGAATTTGCAAGACAGATTGGCAAACCGGATCCAGAGGAATATGTGGACAGCGGAAACTGGAAAGCAAGGCAAGGCGGCAATGGTGTAGAAATGGCACAGAAATCTATAATTGCATTTACTCCATGTGCAGCAGAGGAAAATTCTTTTCATTATGAACTGCAAAGACCGGTCAGTGAACAGCTTTATGAGTTTTTTAAGCCTTTTGGCAGCCTGAATTTTCAAATAGGGAATTCCAGACTGGGCGAAGTTTATGTGATAGATTCCAAGAAACAGATAGTTTTAAAGCTTCAGGGAAGGATTGGAAAGTCTAAGTTAAAGGTAACGATATATACCTCCAAACTGGCAGGAGCAAGAAACCTAAAAGGGGCAGAGGAAAAAGTAAAATGTCAGATTACAAAGTATCAAATGTGCATGGGGTGTTTGGCGTGTGAAGGTGTGTGCAGACAAGATGCCATTACCATCAGGGAAAGGAATGGTGAGATTTCCTATATCATTTCTGATAGTAAATGCGTTCATTGCGGTCAGTGTGTGGGGCATTTTATAGGAGGCTGCTATATGAGAAAAGTTCTGTCTATTAAAAGATAAAGAAGAGGATGTAGAAAGTTGAAAATCGTAAAAGAGAACGTAAACATAAAATACAAATTAAAAGGACATGAAACATTCTGTATCAGGGAAGGCTGGCTGTCAAAAGGAATCAAAGCAGTTTCCGAGGATGCAAAGGTATTTGCTAATATGTATGGTGCAGATGCACTGGGGGTGGGAAGCAATATGGCAAAAGCTATCCGTTATTGGCTGAGAACCTGCGGCTTGACAAAAGAAATTTCAGGAAAAGGCGTATTCTTATCTGAATTTGGGGAAATGGTGCTGCAATACGATCCATATCTGGAAGAAAATTTTACCTTGTGGTGCATTCATATTAATTTAGTGAGAAACAAAGAAAATGCCACCATATGGTATTTGTTTTTCCGTTTTTATCAATTAGAGGAATTTACCAGAGAGGAACTTGAAAGTTTCATAATGGAGCAGTTTGTAAAATATACGGGAATAGAGGATTTCAGCAGCCGATCTATGAAGGATGACTGTAGCGTACTTTTGCAGATGTATAGTAAGGAAAAACTAACTGCCAATGATCCAGAGGATAAAAAAATCTGCCCTCTTTCAAAATTGGGAATATTAAGGAAAAACAGAAATTTTTATAAGCGCACTGTGCCGGATTACAGCAGCATTTCCAGTGAAGTTTTGTTGTATTTAATGGAGGAATGTTCTAAAGAAAGGGCAGTTAGTATGGAAGAATTGTATTCCGGCCAGTTGGGGGCCAGGTCAGTACTTGGCATTAGCGGCAGTATGTTTCAGGAATTTCTGCAGGAACTGGAAAAGGAAGGGTATATTGATGTCAACCGCACGGCTGGGTTGGATATGATATATAAATTAAAGCAATTGTCTGGGAAAGACATTGTGCAGACATTTTATAAAAAGTAAGGAATAGAGAGGAAAAGACATGTGCGATTTCAGGGAAATTGTTCAGATAAATAAAAAATTTCAAAAGTCGATTAATATGAGATTAGATTATAACCAACCAGAAAAAATAGAAGGGTATATTCCGACTCGTGCTTCTGTGCAGGTATTGAAAAGTTATCTGAATCAGTTTGTAAATGAAGGCGGTGTAAACTCTACTATTCTCATTGGACCGTACGGGAAAGGAAAATCCCATTTACTGTTAGTGCTGCTTGCACTGCTGTCAAAGAAAAATCAAGAATCTTCCAATCCTCAAATAAAGCAGATGATGGAGGGGGTTATCAGAAAACTAAGGGAAAAGGATGAGGAAACCGGAGAATATGCTCGAACTATAGTAAAAGAACGGCGGTGCTATTTACCAGTATTAATTTCAGGTGTCCAGAGTGATTTGAGGAGAGCGTTGCTGCTGGCTTTAAGAGAAGGGCTGGTACGGGAAGGGTTAGAAAACATTGTTCCGGATACTTATTTTCAGGAAGCAAAGAAAATCATTTTTCAGTGGAAACACACTTATCCGGATACTTACAAGACCTTTTTAAAATATTTGCAGAAAGAGAAAAAATCAGAAACCGCTTTTATGAGAGCACTGGAACAATATGACCAGAATGCTCTGGATTTTTTTCGGGAAATATATCCTTTACTGACAGCAGGAAGTGTTTTTGAACCCATGGTGCAAACGGATGAAATTTCTTTGTTTCAATCGGTAAATGAAAAGCTGTGCCAGAGTTATGGGTATAGAGGTATGGTGCTGATTTTTGATGAATTTAGTAAATTCGTAGAGGGATATCCAAAAGAGCGATTTGCTTCTGCCATGGAGCAGCTGCAGAATATTTGTGAATTGGCAAACAATTCACAAAAGGAAAAACTTCATGTGATTTTGGTGGCACATAAGGCAGTGAAAGAATATAAAAACAATCTGCCGGATCAGGTGATCAACGCTTACATGGGCGTAGAGGGAAGATTAAGCGAAGTGTATTTTACCACTTCACTGAAAAACAGTTATGAGCTAATCCAAAATGTGATTATAAAAAATCCAAAATTATTCAAAGAGAAGGTGACAGATACAAAACAATTTCAGGAAATGCAGGAGAATGCATACCGACTGCCATATTTTCATTCCATGTTTACCAAGGAAGAATTTAAAACTATTGTTGCAGAAGGATGTTTTCCTTTGACTCCGGTGGCAGCCTATTTACTGTTGAAAATCAGTGAAAAAGCAGTGCAGAACGAACGGACTGTATTTACTTTTTTGGCTAATGAGGAACCCCACAGTTTGCTGTATTTCATAGAACATCAGAAGTCTTTTCATGGAAATTATGTGACGGCAGGAGAGGTATATGATTATTTCTCGAAATTGTTAAAGAATGACAGTTCAAATATGGCTATGCATAATGAATGGCTGAAGGCAGAGTATGCACTTCAAAATGAAGCAGGCAAAGAAGAACAGACGGTAATTAAGACCATTGCCTTGGTTCGCATGGTGGGGAAGCAGGATGAAATGTTTGCAAAAGATGAAGTGATACGCTTAGGTGCCGGAATGACAAAAGAAGTATATACAAAAATAATGGAAGAGTTAAAACAGAAGCAAGTAATATTGTTTCGCAGTAAATTAGGTTCTTATGCTTTCAAAAATAATATAGGTATAAATTTAGAAAAGGAAATAGACAGAACTGTTCAGACGAAACTGCAAAAGATTAATCTCTGTGAAGAGTTGGCTAGGGTATCTGAGTTGGAGTATGAGATACCGAAACGGTACAACCTGACCTATACAATGACAAGGTATTTTCATTATCAATTTATGACAGATGATAATTTTTTGAACTTGAAAAATCCGGGCTATTTGTTTGAAGATAAATTTGCAGATGGGAAAATCATTGCGCTAATTCGGCAAACAGATATTTCAAAGCAGGAAATTTTAAAACATTTGCAGGGCTTAAGAGATCCGAGGATTGTGGTGATATATCCAGAAGAAACTTTCCGCCAGGTGTATTTAGTAAAAAAAATTATTGCCATTCAAATACTGAAGCACTCGGAAGAATTTTTGGAAAATAATAAAGTGTTAGAGCAGGAACTGAATCTTTACGAAGAAGATTTGGTTTTTGAACTGAATGTGTGGTTAGAGCAGTATTTTATGCCTTTTCATGGGAAATGCCATGTTCTATGTGGAAGAAAATTATATGAAAAAACAGAGTTTTCCTTGCAGAAATCAGACTCTAAATTTAACCAGTTTCTAAGTGGAATCTTAGAAGAATATTATTGCCGAAGTCCTAAAATTAACAATGAGATGATCAACCGACGTGTTTTGACTTCTCAGATGAAGAAAGTACGGATAAAGTTAATCGGACAACTGCTGGAGAAAAAAGACTTTTGGGAGTACCGTAAAGGAACATCACCGGAAGCGACAATCTTTCGTGCAGTCTTTTTAAAAACAGGGGTTATAAGGCTTTGGCATGGAGAAGAAGTCATTCAATATGAAACAGACCGAGGAGTGGAGGCAGTTCTGCAGGAAATGGAGCAGTTTCTTCACAGCGCGGCAGGGAGAAAGCAAAATTTTGGTGTGCTTTACCAAACCTTGCTGGGGCAAAGATTTGGAGTGCGGACAGGAGTGTTGCCGCTGTATCTTGCTTACAGCATTGCCTGTTTTGAAGAAATGCCGGTGATTTATCTGGGCGAAAAAGAGGTTAGGGCAGAACCTCAGATTTTGGAAAATATTAACAATGCTCCAGAACAGTATTTTTTATATATGGAAAAAGAAACTGTAGAGAAGGAAGTTTATTTAGCATCTTTAGAAAAGCTATTCTCCATTGCTCCTTCAGATAATAGAAGAAACCGCCTGCAGGAAATTTCTGATGGAATATACCAGTGGTTTTGTTCACTGCCCCAGTGTGCAAAAAATTATTCTACAGAAGAATTTTCCGAAAAGAAAAGACTGGGAATCCGTTTTCTTCGCAATACTTTCTCTAAATTGGAAAGAAATCCAAGAGAGATATTGTTAGAAGGGCTGCCGGCTGCCTTTGGTGAAACAGATTATAGAAAACTGAAAGAACAGATACAGTCAGTAAAAAAAGAAATGGATGATTATAGCCGGATATTAAAAGCGCAGGCAGTGGAAGTAACAAAACAGATATTTGGCTTTGATAAAGAAGATGATCTTCTGCAGTCTTTCAAAGAATACGAGCAGGATGTAAGAGGCGTACAAAGTCAAATTTCCTCGCGGAAAATCAGTAAATTCTGGCACGAGATGCAACAGATGAATACTCATGATGAAAATATAATCGTAGAAAAGCTTAGCAAGATTGTACTGGATTTATATATAGAAGACTGGAAAGAAAACAGTTTAGAACAATATAGCGAAAGATTAAAACAGATGAAGGAAGAAATGGAAACTGCGGGGGACAGGGCGGGAGAAGGTATTAAGAAATTAATTTTTACCAATAGTCGGGGGATAGAGGTTAAAAAATATTTTCAAGAGACAAAAGTGGAGGGAACCAGCAGATTTTTTCAAAATGAAATCGAAGATACATTGGAAGATTATGCAGATTCTTTAGAAACAAATCAGAAGATAGCAGTAATGCTGCAAATGATAGAAAAGTTATTAGAAGGGGGATAGATGGATGGCATCAGGAGCAGAAAAACATAGAAGGTGTCCGTTATGGTTTGATATTCAGGACTTGAAAGAAGGGCAAAAGAAAATCATATATATGGATAATGCAGCAACTACA
>CASEML010000062.1 GCA_949289145.1 uncultured Eubacteriales bacterium
ATTAGAGAGAGTTGCTGCTTTGGTCGAAGCGCGAGTAGATGTAATCGTGTTGGACTCTGCTCATGGTCATTCTTTAAATGTTATTAACTGTGTAAAAATGATCAAAGAAAAATATCCGGATTTACAGGTGATTGCTGGAAATGTGGCAACAGGTGCAGCTGCGAAAGCATTAATCGAAGCTGGCGTAGATGCAGTTAAAGTTGGTATTGGACCGGGTTCCATCTGTACTACCCGTATAGTTGCAGGTATCGGTGTACCTCAGATTTCAGCAGTTATGGATTGTTATGAAACAGCAGTAAGATACGGTATTCCTATTATTGCAGACGGCGGCATTAAGTATTCTGGAGATATGACTAAGGCAATCGCTGCCGGTGCTAATGTATGTATGATGGGCAGTATATTTGCGGGCTGTGATGAAGCACCTGGTACTTTTGAATTATATCAGGGAAGAAAATACAAGGTGTATCGTGGCATGGGAAGTATTGCGGCTATGGAAAACGGAAGTAAAGACCGTTACTTCCAGGCAGATGCTAAGAAACTTGTTCCGGAAGGTGTAGAAGGACGAGTTGCATATAAGGGTACTGTGGAAGACACAGTATTCCAGCTGATGGGCGGTCTTCGCGCAGGTATGGGTTACTGTGGAACTCCAACTATTGAAGAATTAAAGGAAAAAGGACAGTTTGTTAAAATTTCTGCTGCGTCTTTAAGAGAAAGTCATCCACATGATATTCACATTACGAAAGAGGCGCCAAACTACAGTGTAGAAAATTAAAATATAAGATTTAGGTGCTCTCCGGACGAAATTGTCCGGAGAGCATTTTTGTGGGAAAATGTAGAAACATGTAATTTTTAATGAAAAATTCAAAGAAAATTAAGGATTTTGGGGAAGAAGTATGATACACTGATACATGCGGCAGAAATTTGCTGAAATATCATTGATCAAAGCGAGGGTAGCTATGCAGAGAGAGAGGAAAGACTTTGCGGCTTATCGTGAGTCGGAAGAATATAAAAGGCTGAAAGAAATTCGGCGAAAAAAGAGAAGAAAACAGGTGCTGATAGCCAGAACCTGTGTGTTTGGCGGTGCAGTCTTAATCATATTGGTGGTAGCATTGTTAATTCGTGCCTTGGTATTTGACCACAAACAGTTAGAAACTGCTGGAAAGCCAGTAAATATTTTAAAAGAGGAAACATATCTGGTCATTGAGAAAAAGCCGGATATTGATGTACAACTGTTGACACCAAATGAATATTCCAGACCGGGAATTGCCACAGAAACCATAGAGAATATTGTGGTGCATTATACAGCAAATCCCGGAACTACAGCCCAGCAGAACCGGAATTTTTTCGAAAGTTTGAAGGATACTCATGAAACCAGTGTCAGCAGCCATTTTGTGGTTGGATTAGAAGGGGAAATCATTCAGTGTATTCCCACGACGGAACGTGCATATGCATCCAACCAAAGAAATAATAATACAGTTTCTATTGAATGTTGTCATATGGATGAAACAGGAAAATTTAATGACAGTACTTACAATTCTGTAGTGGAATTATGCGCATGGTTATGCTGTAAGTTTAATTTACAGGCAGAAGATGTAATAAGGCATTATGATGTGACCGGTAAATCCTGTCCTAAGTATTTTGTAGATTATCCAGAGGAATGGGATAAATTCATTCAGGATGTAGCAGATTATATAAAAGAAAATGCTGTGGAGATGACAAAAGAGGAGCGGGATGCTTATTATGGTGAAGGTCAGTCAGAGCAGGAAACAGCAACAGAAGAGAATAGTGAAAAGAATGAGCAATAATATATCCTGACAAAATAAATGTGCCGGGGCTGCCAAAGCAGTTGATACATGTCCCATTAGAACCTTTTGAGAAAGCGGTGAAATGGCTGCAGCAGAAAGGTTATGAGTGCATTTTTATCTATGGGATTTCTAAGGGAGGAGAACTGGCTCTCCTTTGCGCTTCCTTAATGAAGGAAGAGTGTAAAAAAAATCGAGTGGATGCTTTTGAAAAAATAATGCAATGGCTTATGGAAACATAATAAAAATTCAGAAGCAGCCCTTAATAGGCTGCTTCTTCTAGAAATAATCCGTGGGGCTTCGCCGGCGCAGAGGCAGAGGCAGCTCCCTTTAAAATTTTATCTATATCAGCAATAGGACGGTTAGACAGTCCCACATCCAATAAGGTTCCCACGATCATTCTTGCCATATTGTGAAGGAATTGGTTAGCAGTTATGGTAATCTGAATTTCATTTTCATCCCCGTAAATTTCAAGGGATTTAATCTCCTTTTCCGTGGATTTTGCTTTCTTTACGGTAGAGAAATTTTTAAAATCATGTCTGCCCAGCAAAGCCTGAGAAGCCACTACCATTTTATCCATATCTGGTTTCTTAAAGCAGTAATACATATATTTTCGTTCAAATACACTTGGTACATCTCCAATGGAAATACGATAAAGATAAGTGATAGATTTCACATTTAAGGAAGCGTGGAATCTTTCTGGCATTTCTTCAATGTCAATAACGGCAATATCCATAGGAAGATACCTATTAAAATAATTTTTTATTTCATACAGCTTCATTGGTGAGGCGGTTTTGAAATTCGCTATCTGACCGTGGGCGTGGACACCGGTTTCTGTGCGGGCAGCGCAGTTTAGTTCCGCTTCTTCGCCGGACATTTTTTTAATTACCTCTAAAAGTCTGGTTTCTATCGTGCCGGAATTATCGTCTTTTCCTAAACGCTGCCAGCCATTGTAGCGGCTGCCGTCGTATTCCAGTGTAAGTTTTATATTTCGCATATAAGCCTCCTAATTCTGTTTCTTATGCTTTTTCACACATTCTGACAAAAGATATTCAATCTGGCTGTTGATAGAGCGAAAATCCTCCTCTGCCCAGGCGGCAATATCATTCCAAAGGCTGGGGGATAATCGCAACAAAATCTGTTTTTTCGCCTTTTCTTTGTCTTTTAGTGCTTTTTCTTTTTTCTTGATCTCGGTCTCCAAGGCATGAATTTTGTCAAGACGTTCCTGCAATTCCTGTTCTTTTTGTGTTAAGTTTTCCATTCCTGACCTCCATTCCCAAGGTAAACAGCGTATATGCCATAAATGCAAATACACTATTTTATTGTAACATTAACCAGTAAAATAGCAACAAAAATATTAGTAAATACTTCCACTGTTTACAATGGGCTGGGCATCTTTATTGCCGCAGAGGACAACTAAAAGATTGCTGACCATGGCAGCTTTTCTTTCTTCATCTAACAGAACGATTTCTTCCTCGTTTAACTGGTCAATTGCCATTTTTACCATGCTGACAGCGCCTTCTACAATCTTTTGTCTAGCGGCAATAATGGCGGTTGCCTGCTGTCTTTGCAGCATGGCGGCAGCAATTTCCTCTGAATAGGACAGATGGGTAATACGCACTTCGTGAATGGTAAGACCTGCGTCCTTTACTTTTGCCTGTAATTCGGCTCTCATATTTTCTGCAATTTCCAAAGAACTTCCACGCAATGTTTTCTCATCACTGTCTGTTTCCACAGTGTCATAGGGATAAAGCCTTGCTGTATTTCGAATAGTGGAATCGCATTGAGTAGATAAAAACTGGACATAATTATCCACATGAAATACTGCCCTGGTAGGATCGCTGACATTCCAAATAACTACCGCGCCAATAATCACAGGATTTCCAAGAATATCATTAACCTTCTGCTTTTGATTATTTAACGTCATAATCTTGGTAGAAACTTTTTTGCTGGCAGATGGTGACGGTACCTTGTTGGTGTTTTCGTGCGTGGAAGCAGTAGAAGGGATAGAGAATCCCTCCTGATCACATACGTGATTAAATGCCTTGGAAAAAGGGTGTACGAAAAAACAGCCGGAATCAGTAATGGTACCATAATATTTACCAAATAGAGTAAGAACTAATGCTTCATTGGGATTCAGCACTCGTATTCCCGGATAGAGAAGGAACAGCAGGCAAAAGCAGGTTGCACCGACCAACAGCAGCCAACCAGAAAAAAACATACCCGCAATGGAAAGTGCAGCAGATAAAATCTGGGCCAGAATGATTAGAAATATGGCAGCAATGCCAGAAAAGGGTTTTAGAATTTTTGTTTCAATTTTGTTGGTGTTTAATTCATTCATAAATAATACTCCTTTCAATATTTAAAATGATATCAAAATGATATATAAAGTATATCTGAAATATAGTTGGGTGTCAAGGGGAAAGGAAAAATATAATAGTTCAGTCAGGAATTTTTATCTGCACCCTTTATAACCCCAAAAACATTGGTTACAATAACAATGTTTAAGTTAAATTTGTGTAAAACACAAGGAGGACGAAATATGTGGATGACAGACGTGGAAATGTTATTTAAGTTCATTGGTGGACTTGGAATGTTTCTATATGGTATGCATGTAATGGCCGAAGGTCTGCAGAAAACTGCCGGTGATAAAATGAAAAAGTTGTTGGGAATTTTGACCAATAACCGTTTTTTAGCAGTTTTAGTAGGAGCGGCAGTAACAGCGATTATTCAAAGTAGTTCAGCTACCACCGTTATGGTAGTCGGTTTCGTAAATGCGGGACTGCTTAACCTTGCTCAGGCAGTGGGAGTTATTATGGGTGCCAATATTGGTACAACAGTAACCAGCTGGTTGGTGTCCATGAGTGAGTGGGGAGCATTTTTTAAACCAGAATTTTTAGCACCGTTGATTATCGGTATTGGTGCTTTTGGAGTTCTCTTTTCAAAAGACGAAAAGAAAAACGAGATCAGTCAGATTGCAGTAGGTTTTGGGGTGTTGTTTATTGGACTTAGCTTTATGTCAGCTGCAATTACACCTTATAAGGAGGCCCCGATTTTTGCCACAGCTTTTAAAACGCTTGGTTCCAACCCTATTCTGGGAATTATTGCCGGTGCATTGGTTACTGCGGTAATTCAGAGTTCGTCTGCTTCTGTTGGCATTTTGCAGACACTGGCGCTCAATGGAATGGTAACTTGGAATTCTGCTGTGTATATTATGTTGGGGCAGAACATCGGTACTTGTGTAACAGCACTAATTTCTAGTGCCGGAGCTCAGAAAAATGCAAAGAGAGCAGCTGTCATCCACTTATTGTTTAATGTGGTTGGAGCAGTGATATTTGGAATCATCATGTTTGTGTTTTTTCTGTTTCATACAGAAATGGCAATAGCTTCAGTTTCTAGTGTGGAAATTTCCATTTTCCATACAGTGTTTAATGTTGGGAATACCATCATCCTGTTTCCGTTTGCAAATCTTCTGGTAAAAGCATCTGAAATGATTTTGCGTGGAGAAGAACATAATACAGAAGATAATATTGAAGTGATTATCAGACATTTAGATGACAGAATCTTGGAAACTCCTTCCTTTGCCATACAGAATACTATACTGGAAATTGAACATATGGGGGAAATGGCAATGAAGCATATTTCCACCGTAAAAGAAGCAGTATTGGAGCGGAATCCCAAAAAGATAAAAAAAGCATACAAGATAGAGGAAAGCATGGATCAGTATGCAGAACTGATTTCTAATTATCTCTTAAAGATTAATAAGCTTCCATTGACAGAACAGCAGAATTTAATCGTTAGCAATTTATTCTATACGGTCAGCGATTTGGAACGCATTGGTGACCATTGTGATAATATTGCAGAATTGGCGGACAATTTGTTGAGATCAAATCTTGTTTTTTCGGAAACAGCAGTGAAGGGAATTCTAAGAGTATTTGATAAGGCGGAAGAAGCGGTGAACAAAGCTGTGGAGGCACGTTCTAATGAAAATATAGAGGCCATTGATGTTGTGGAACGTGATGAAGCCTTTATTGATGACATGGAAAAAGAATTAAGGAGTCAGCATATGAAACGTCTTGGAAAACAGTTATGTAATGCAAACGCAGGTGTTATTTATTTGGATATACTTACGAATCTGGAACGAATCTCCGATCACTGTTTTAATATTGTAGGTTATGTAAAGAATGAACAACATTAAAAATAAAATAGCGGATATAAAATGTAAAATCCCTGTAAACCCCTGATAAATCAAGGGCTTGCAGGGGTTTTGCTTGTGATTTGATTTTACATAAACTTAACATAAGCATTATTTGCATTTGATAAAGTACTGTTACAATAAAGGAGCTGAAGTACAGAATCAGCACTAGAGATTAAAATAAAAGTAAACAATCTAGCGGAGGAAAAAGTATGAAGTTAAAAAAAGTAACAGCAGGGCTGCTGGCAGGAATGATGGTATTATCACTGACTGCTTGTGGTTCGGGAGAAAACCAGACAACAGAGGAAAACAATAGTACGCAAGCAACTGAGAATCAGAACACAGAAACAGACAGCACAGAAGACAGCACAGAAGACAGCAGTGAAGTGGAAGATACAGCTTCGGGAGATATCAGTGGGACAGTGGTAATTACTGGTTCTACATCAGTGGAAAAGATTCTTACAGAAATGAAGGATGAATTTTGCGCTATGTATCCAAATGTAACCATTGAATATACCGGAAGTGGATCTTCAGCGGGAATCAAAGACACCAAAGCAGGAACAAATAATATTGGAGCTTCTTCCAGAGAATTAAAAGAAGAAGAACAGGAAGATGCATTGCTGACAGAAGTATTTGCTTATGATGGAATCGCTGTTATTGTCAATCCGGCAAATGAGGCAGTAAATGATCTTACAGTGGAACAGCTTTGCGATATATATTCTGGAAAAATTACCAACTGGTCAGAAGTAGGCGGCGAAGATGGAGATATTTTTGTGGTATCCAGAGAAGAATCTTCTGGTACAAGAAGTGCTTTTGAAGAATTGATCAGTTTAGAAGGTGCAGGCGGGCTCACCAGCGGGGCAGCAGTTTCAGAAGGAAATGGTCCGGTACAGGCAGCAGTAGCAGAAAACGAAAATGCTATTGGATATGTATCCTTTTCCTTTATTGATGACAGCGTAAAGGCGTTGACTGTGGGCGGAATTGAAGCAACAGCGGAACTTGCAAAAAGTGGAGAGTACCCATTATCTCGTCCGTTCTTATTCTGCTACTATGAAGACAAAGTAGGGGAAGCAGGAAAAGCCTTTCTTGAGTTTGCATTATCAGAAGACGGTCAGATGTGCGTGGAAGACAATCAGGGAATCCGCGTAGATTAATTAATTCAGAAAGGGAAGGAAGAACTTTATGAATGGCGATACTATGGCAGTGAAAAGTGAAACAAAAATGATTCGGAGAAAAGAAACAAAAAAGGTTATGAAACGTAATTATAAACGTGAAATTTTAGAAAAAACGGTGGAAACTATCTTTTTCCTTTGTGCATTTATAAGTGTGGTTTCCGTAATAGCCATTATTGGATTTGTGTTCTATAAAGGTCTTCATCCCTTTGTGGGGGAAGATGCTTATAGTTTTGTGAAATTTATCACAGGAACCAGATGGGCACCTTCCGAAAATGTATACGGTATCTTTTATATGATAGTTGCATCTGTACTGGCGACTTTCGGAGCAGTATTGGTGGGAGTGCCTATTGGAGTGCTGACTGCAGTATTTATTGCAGAAATAGCGCCAGAGTGGGCGGTGAAGATATTAAAACCGGCAGTGGAACTTTTGGCAGGCATTCCATCAGTACTTTATGGAGCATTTGGTTTGGGAGTGATTGTGCCGATGATTAAGGCGATTTCCCCGAAGGTTCATGGTCAGTCTTTGTTTGCCGTAATCATTGTACTTACTATTATGATACTTCCCACCATTGTGTCTTTGTCGGAAAGCGCCATCAAAGCGGTGCCGCGTTCCTATACAGAGGCTTCTTTAGGACTTGGTGCTTCCAAGATTCAGACAATTTTCAAAGCAGTGCTGCCAGCGGCAAAATCAGGAATCTTATCTGCAGCGGTGCTGGGAGTGGGACGTGCTATTGGGGAAACCATGGCAGTTATGATGATTGCCGGAAATCCAACAGCAGGACTGCCGGACAGTATCTGGTCCATGGTAAGACCGCTGACCACTAATATTGCTATGGAAATGAGTTATGCCTCTGGAAGACAAGCAGAAATGTTGTTTGCTACCGGTGTGGTTCTATTTGTATTTATTATGTGCGTTAACCTGATTATGACATATATTACAAAAAAGACGGAGGTTTCCAGTAAATGATGAGCAGACAGATAAAAGATAATATAATAAAAGCGTTGATTTATGCAGCATCTGCATTTAGTGTTGTGATTTTGGTAATTATTATAGGATTTGTTCTGATTAAGGGAATTCCCAGAATTGACATGGATTTTTTAACCAATTCCTATGAAGATAAAACTACATATGTGACAGTAGGGGAAGTAACAGCAGCTGAGGCAGAAATAGAAGACAGTAAGTGTATAAGCGAAACATTGGGAGTGGTTTTGTCAGTCGGCGAAGAAGGTTTGGTGATTGAAAAAATAGAAAAGGACTCTTTGCTTAAAAATGGTGTGGACGGCACTGGAGCTGTGTATGGGCTTAAGAAAGACGATATCATCACCAGGCTTGGAAGCTATAATGTGGAGCGGGAATTGAGAAATGGCGTTGCCCCAGAAGAAGTTTTGGAGGAAAGTGCCAAAGCCATTGGAGATAATACGGGAGCTATGAAAATCAAAGTAGTCCGCAAGGGGGGCGGAATTGTAACCATGGTGGTCACCACAATTTATATGATAGGTTTGTCCTTGGTGATTGCGGGACCTGTGGGAATCTTGGCGGCAGTTTACCTGAATGAATATGCAAGAAAAGGAAAAATGATGACACTAATACATTTTGCCATTGAAAATCTAGCAGGAATACCGTCAATTATCTATGGATTGTTTGGTTCCTTGGTATTTGTGCAGATGTTAAAAATGCAGTATTCCATTTTGGCAGGAGCACTGACAGTAAGTATTATTTTGCTTCCGACCATCATTACCACAACGGAAGAAACACTAAAGACGATACCAAAGACCTATAGAGAATCCTCTCTAGGGCTGGGAGCAACAAAGCTTCAGACCATAACCAGAGTAGTGCTTCCAAATGCAATATCAGGGATTCTTGTGGCAATTTTATTAAGTATCGGAAGAATTGTAGGAGAATCGGCAGCATTGCTTCTTACTGCGGGAACCGTGGCTCAGATTCCGTCAAGATTGTTTGGAAATTCTGCCAGCGGTGCTACCTTGACCATTAAGGCGTATATGCTTATGAAAGAAGAAAATGACCTGACAACAGCTTGTGCCATTGGAGTGATTTTGTTGCTGATCGTTATTGTAATTAATGTATCCTCCAAACTTGTCACAAAATATTTTTTAAACAATAAAGGAGAAAAGGCATGATAAAGAAAGACAAGGAAAGAGAAGCCATAAAATTTGACGTAAAAGATTTGAATCTTTATTATGGCGATTTTCACGCACTGAAAAATATCAATATGCAGATACCGGAACATGAAATTACAGCATTCATCGGACCTTCCGGATGCGGTAAGTCAACTTTCTTAAAAACCATAAATCGTATGAACGATCTGGTAGAAAACGTGAAGATTGAAGGGAATATCTTATTGGACGGCGTGGATATTTACAGTGATATTGATGTGATAAAATTGCGTCAGAGAGTAGGGATGGTCTTTCAGCAGCCCAATCCTTTCCCTATGAGTATCTATGATAATGTGGCATATGGTCCGAGGATTCATGGAATTAAGAAAAAAAGTGAATTAGATGAAATCGTGGAGAGAAGTTTACAGCAGGCAGCTATTTGGGATGAAGTAAAGGACAGGTTAAAAAAGAATGCGTTAGGCTTATCAGGAGGGCAGCAGCAGCGTATCTGCATTGCAAGAGCTTTAGCAGTAGAGCCGGAAGTTATTTTGATGGATGAACCTACTTCAGCCTTGGACCCTATTTCTACTTTGAAAATAGAAGATTTAGCAATTGAGTTAAAAGAAAAGTATACCATTGTAATCGTTACTCACAATATGCAGCAGGCAAGCCGTATTTCCGACAAAACAGCTTTTTTCCTAACTGGAGATGTAGTAGAATATGGTGATACAATGGATATCTTTAATAATCCGCAAGACAAAAGAACAGAAGACTATATTACAGGAAGATTTGGTTAGGAGGAGCAGATTATGTCTACAAGGCAGAGATATATGGCGGAATTAGAGGAGATGAATCAGAATGTGATTCAAATGAGTACGCTGATAGAAGAATCCATTGGAAAAGTGATACATGCGCTGAAAAATAAGGATTCTGAAGCGGCACATAAAATTATTGAAGATGATGATGCCATTGATGAAATGGAACGGAAGATTGAATCGGAATGTATTACTATCATCGCAAAACAGCAGCCAGTGGCTAAGGATTTGCGACGTGTTACTTCCATTATGAGAATGATTTCTGACATAGAACGCATTGCTGATCATTGTGCAGATATTTCAGAGTATATTATTCTTCTTTCTAAGGAGGAAAAAATTCCGTTGCCGATGTTAGTGGAAGATATGTTATTGAAGATGAAAGAAATGGTGATGGCGGCCATTGATAGTTTTGTGAATGAAGATTTAGAGAAGGCATATTATGTGAAGAAGGAAGATGATGTGGTAGATCATTATTTTGACCAGCTTTTACAGGATTTGTGTGTTGCTATGAAAAAGGACCCGGAATCAATAAGACAGTATGCTTATTTTATTATGATCATTAAATATATTGAACGAATGGCAGACCATGCCACTAATATGGCAGAATGGAATATATTTATCATTACAGGGGATTTGTAATCTATGAAGAAAAAGCTTTTTATTACTTACTTTATTATTGCCTTAGTCACTATGCTTGCCGTGGGAGGAACTTTATTTCTAAAAGGATATTCCTCTCTGGTAAAGCAGAGCGAAGAGGGATATATGGTACAGACACAATTGTTGGCAGCTGTTTTTGAGGCGGATTTTCCGGGAGAAGAAAATTTAAATCAATTAGTAGAAAAGTATGCAGAAGAATATAATGTGAGAATTACAATCGTGTCAGAGGCAGGAAACGTAGTGGCAGAAAGCAGCGGTGACTATGAGGACATAGAAAATCATTCCAACCGTATAGAGATTAAGAAGGCTTTAGAAGGCGAAAAGTATAGTGTAAGAAGATATTCGAAAACTTTAGGTGTGGAGTGTATGTATTGTGCAGCACCTCTAGTGACAGAAGAGTTTCGCGGTGTGATTCGTATTGCGGTTCCATTGGAAGAACTAAAGAGTATGGAGTATGGTTTTTTGAAATCTGTTGTGTTGGCAGTGATAGCCATATCGGCAGCAATTCTTTTACTGGCTGTCTACTTTAGTAATTATATTACAAAGCCCTTAGATGAAGTTACAAATGCGGCAAGAAAGATTGCAAAAGGAGATTTACAGGTTAAAATATATACCAGACAGAAAAATCAGATTGGAGTATTTGCTGATGCATTTAATTCCATGGTGGAAAAATTAAAAAATAATATGGCGGTATTATATGCCAGAAATAATGAACTAGAAGCTATCTTGTATAGTATGGATAATGGTGTAGTGGCCATTGACAAAGATAATAAAATTATTTTCTGTAATCAGGAATTTAAATCCCTCACAGACCGGGAGAACGATGATGTAACAGGACTTCCTATTTATCATGTGTTGCGCAATCAGATACTTTATGACGTGATTGATAAAGTAAAGGAAACAGGAGATTCCATAACAAAAGAAGGCAACCTTTATCGAGAAGAAGAATGTATTATGAAAATCAGTGGTACTCCTTTATATGATTTGTATGAGAAAAAGGAAAATAAAACAGTAGGGGTATTGCTCATATTTGAAGATGTTACTCAGATTAGAAAGCTAGAGCATATGAGGAGTGAGTTTGTGTCCAACGTATCTCACGAATTTAAAACACCACTCACATCTATTCGCGGATTTGTGGATACCTTAAAAAATGGTGCCATTCATGATGAAAAATTTGCCTTGAAATTTTTAGATATAATTGATATTGAAACAGAGCGGCTGTATAATTTGATTCAGGATATCTTGCTGCTGTCGGAAATCGAGAATAATAACGATTATAATGTAAAAGAGAACAATATAAAGGAGATTGTGGGTGACGTGATTACCCTGTTACATCCTAAGGTAAAGAAAAATGTAGATTTAAAATATGAGGCAGATGCCTATATCCGGCCTTATACTTGCAATGCGGACCGCATAAAGCAGTTGATGATTAATTTGATAGATAATGCTATTAAATATACAGAAAACGGCACCATACTTGTAACGTGCTCCAGTGACGGAAATTTCTTATATTTAAGTGTTCAGGATACAGGAAAAGGAATAGAAAAGGAATGTCTTGACAGAATATTTGAAAGGTTTTATCGTGTAGATAAAAGTCGTTCCAGTAAAACGGGCGGTACCGGTCTAGGCTTATCCATTGTAAAACATATTGTAGAGATGTACAATGGGGATATTGAAGTGGAAAGCGAAGTTTTGGTTGGAACTAAATTTTTAGTAAAGCTGCCGTATCAGACGGTATCGTAAGGAGTTTGAAATGGGAAAAGTAATTCTTGCAGTAGATGATGAAGAACATATTTTAGAATTATTGGTATACAATTTAGAAAGCAATGGTTTCCGGGTGCTGACTGCAGACAGCGGAGAAGAAGGTCTTGAAATACTGAAAAAAGAAGCTGTTGATTTAGTACTTTTAGATATCATGCTTCCCGGAATTGATGGGATGGAAATGTTGAAAAGGATACGAAAAAATCCTAATACAGCAGAACTTCCGGTAATTATGCTAACTGCAAAAAGTGAAGAGATCAACAAAGTTTTAGGGTTGGAAGTAGGTGCAGATGATTACATCAGCAAGCCCTTTGGAATTTATGAACTGGTGGCAAGAGTAAAAGCAGTTTTAAGAAGAAGTGAGAGAAGTAAGGCGTCACCGGCAGCAGTAGAAGATGAGGATGAAATTATTACCATTGATAAAATTGTAATCAACAATACCACTCATGAAGTGATGGTAGACGGGAAACCGGTGGAGTTGGCACTGAAGGAATTTGAACTGCTTTATGTGCTGGCAAAACACCGGACCCGTGTGTTCTCCAGAGAAACTTTATTAGATAAAATTTGGGGATACGAATATGCCGGAGAGACTAGAACGGTAGACGTACATATCAGAAATTTAAGAAAAAAAATAGAAGAAGATGACAATAAACCTAAATATATTAAGACGGTAAGAGGAGTAGGATATAAATTTTCCTGATTTGTTCGTTTTCAAGAGCAGCTCATAAAGTAATGACTCCCTTATGCGGTCTGTGGCAGTAAACCAAACAGTTGAGTTGGTGCTGCTAATGAGTGTCGGTAAAGCCCAACAAACCCGAAATGCTACGAATGTGAAACAATAGTTGCAATCATAGGCTTTTTCATGTAGAATAAATATTGACATGATGAGAAAATATTGCGGGGCAGGTGTGGAGAAATGGGTATACAAATCAACGATGGAAATCTAACAATTGAAAAATTTTCATCTCTGATACAGGGAGAAGAATTGCAGTATATACAAGATAGCTATGCACAAGTTGCACAGCTTTTTGTTGTTTGTTCGGACGCAGAAGGCCATCGTATTACGGAATATTCCGGTGCGAAAGAGGAACTTAAATTTATTTTGGACAAGGTGAAACCCCGCTATTATGATTTGCTGGTGGAGCAGCTTAGAGACAATCCATATGAGGAACAGATCATTGTGGATACCGATTGGCCATGGGTAAAATTAATCGGAGCAGCCATTGCAGTTGGCAGTAAACCGATTATTTTATGGTGCAGTTATGCGGTGTTAAAAGATGTAGATATACCGGAGGATGAAGCGAGGCAGTGGGACAAGATAAAAACAAGAGTGACCAAAGATGAAATGAGCAGCAGAATGGAATTGTCTAGAGTTCTGATGGAAAAGCTGTTTGCCGAAGCGTTTCTTGTGACTAATGCCAAGGAAGAAGCAGAAAAGTGCAGATTGGCAGAGCAAAAGATGAAAAGGGAACTTCATAAAAATGAAACAATGGCTTCCATAGTAAGAAATTTGGAATCGGCAGAAGAATTTGAAGTGCTGGCTAAGAATATTATTACGTTGGCAGGAAGATATTTGGGGACGGACATTGCAAATATATTTAAAGTACATAAAGCAGAAGAAACTATGGAGGTAATATGTCATTGGGCGGAACAGGAAGCAAATAACTGTTTTCAGGATGGCAGTAAAATTTCAAACAGTGAATGGGCATTGAACAATGAACGCCCGGTGTTTATTTCATCTGGTATGCAGCTTCCGGCTTTCAGCCGTCAAAAATTTTCAGAATATGGAATTCGGGCCATTGCAGCGCTTCCGATTTATGTCAATGAGGAAGTAGCAATGTATGTGAATTTTATAGAAACTTCAAAAAAACGTGTTTGGGAATTGGCAGATATACAGTTTTTAGGAGATGTGGCAAAAATTATTCAAAGTATTCTGGCAAAGCGGATCGCAAAGAATTCTCTGGCAGGTTCCTATACAGCATTAGTGAAAATTTTAGAAAATGTGGGAAGCGGTATTCTAGTTACAGATAAACATACAGACGAGGTCCTGTTTATTAATAAAATTATCAGCAAAAATTTTTCTGAGGAGTTGGCAAAGGGAAACTTAAGCCAAGTACTTCGCAAAGGAAGGAAAATTAACTATAATTCCAATTATTTAGAATATTTTGCAGAGAGAACTAAGCGTTGGTATGATTTATATTATACGGAGCTTTCGTGGGTGGACGGCAGAGAAGTGGTTCTTTGTTCCTGTTATGATGTTACGGACAAGCGCAATTATCAGAAAAAGATAGAGCAGCAGGCAAACAATGATTTCCTGACGGGACTGTATAACCGTATGCGCTGCGAGCGTGATTTAAAGAAATACCTGGCAGATGTGAAACATAACGGTTTGCGTGGTTCCTTATTCTATATGGATTTGGATAACTTTAAAAATATCAATGATGGTTTGGGGCATCAGTATGGTGATATTCTTTTGCAGAAACTTTCAGGCAGACTGCGGACAATTCCAGAGATCGCAAAGACTTGTTACCGTATGGGAGGTGATGAGTTCATTATCATCCTTCCGGAAAAACATTATGAGAAGAAAGATGAAATACTAAATCGTTTGATGCAGATATGCAACCAGCCGTGGCATTTGAACGGGGCAGATTATTATTGCACCATGAGTGTTGGTGTGGTGGATTTTCCTGAAAATGGACAGGAGGCCAGTGATTTAATTAAGAAAGCGGATATTGCCATGTATGAGGCAAAGAAAGCAGGAAAGAACAGGATTCATTTTTATACAGAGGAATCTGGTTCCTCATCTTTGAAACGATTTGATATGGAAAAAAATATGCGCGATTCCAGCAATGATGGATATCGTGACTTTATTGTTTATTATCAGCCCATTATTTGTGTTGGTAAGGATGGAGAAATGCGCTGCAGCGGTGCGGAAGCTTTGATTCGCTGGAAACATGCGACTATGGGTTTTGTTTCACCGGCAGAATTTATTCCGCTAGCAGAGTATCTGGGGCTTATCAATCCTATTGGTTCTTATGTACTTCGGCAGGCATGTAAGGCATGCAGAAATTGGAATGAGCTGGGACATCCGGATTACAAGGTAAATGTCAACCTGTCGGTAGTGCAATTGTTACAAAATGATATTGTAGATATCATAAGAACAACAGTAGAGGAGACAGGAATTAATCCCAAGAATCTTACCTTGGAGGTAACAGAAAGTCTTGCAATCAATGATATGAAGCGAATGAAACAGGTGCTTTCGGAAATTCGTAAACTGGGCATAAAAATTGCTCTGGATGATTTTGGGACAGGCTATTCTTCACTAAATCATATTAAAGAGATACCCCTTGATGTAATTAAGATCGACCAGACTTTTGTAACAGAGATTGAGCAGGACGATTATGCCAAGGCATTTATCAAAATGATAAGTGAACTGGCAGTGGCTTTAGGACTTCATGTATGCGTGGAAGGAATTGAGCGGAAGGAACAGCTTAACATTGTGCAAAATTTGGACATTGAGTATATACAAGGGTTTTACTTCGATAAGGCAATTCCTTTAGAAGAATACGAAACCAAGTACGTTTTCAACAGTGGGGGAATTAAATAATAGGAAGTGATTACAGTGTACATATCTTTGGAAAAATACAGCAAAGAACAGTTTGAATATGAGCTGCCTGAATTGACATTATCCACGCCGAGAGTGGAGTGTAACATGTATCAGGGAGAAAATTATAAAGGTACCTTTGAAATTAACGGAAACCGTGAAATTCAAGGGTTTCTTATTGTATCATCGCCGAGAATGCACTGTATGTCTAATTCTTTTAGTGGAACTCACAATGTAATTGAATTTGAATTTAACAGCCTTGGTATGAGCGAGGGGGAAGTAGTCAAAGGAAAGTTTGAAATTATCAGCAATGGAGGGGAATATAGTCTCCCTTTTGTGGCAACCATTGAAAAATGCCATATGGATTCTTCTATGGGAAGTATCAAAAATTTATTTCATTTTGCTAATTTAGCGCAGAATTCATGGGGAGAAGCTTTGAAAATATTTGAAAGCAGACAGTTTCCTAAAATTTTCGCCAGCCATGACAGACAGTTTCTGCCATTATATGAAGGACTTTTGAAAAATTCCGATAAAAATTATGCCATGGAAGAATTTCTCATTTCCATACGTAAGAAAGAACAGGTGTGGTTACAGGTAGGCGAACAGCAGGAAGTGCTTCATGAAATTTCCGGTGACATTCGGGAAACGATTCCCTTGACAAAGAACAATCCGGGATATTTTGAGGTTATGGTGGAGTCGGATGCACCATTTTTAATACCTTATAAGAAATATCTTCATGAAGAAGATTTTGTGGGAAGTCTTTGTCCGTTTCAGTATTATATCAAATACCACATGCTTCATGGCGGGAAAAATATAGGGCGTTTGATTTTTACCACTACGAGACAGCGTATTGAATTTACAGTAATTGCACTGCGTAAAAGAGAAACAGAAAAAGAAAAGAGCACAGAGCGGCATGTAATGGTGGAACTGGCTGAGGCGTACACCGCCTTTCGCACCAGAAAAATGAATAGCCACAGCTGGGTGAAAACCTCTCTGGATATCATAAATAGAGCACAGGCGCAGTCCAAAGAGCAGGTGTTTTTAGAGCTGTACAAGGTACAACTGTTGCTGGCAGAAAAGCGGATGGAGGAAGCGTGGTATGTGCTTAAGAATTCCATTGACGCAAGGCGGTTAAAAAGGAATGATACAGAGCATTACTGCTATTATCTGTATCTTTTGGCGTTGGCTGAGCAGAAAGAAAGCACCAGAGACAAGGCTTTACAGACAGTGATGGAAGCTTCCAAGATGTATGATAAGAGCTGGAAATTATTCTGGATCAAGCTGCATATACAGGAAGAGTATGAATTAAATCGGCAAAAAAAGTATGATGATATAAAAGAATTTTGTGCTTATGGCTGCTATAATCCTGTGATTTATATGGAAGCTGTAAATGTGCTGCGGAAGGATATCAGTGTTTTGAACCGGTTGGATTCCTTTGAATTAAAAGTGCTGTTGTGGGCAGCAAAAAACAATCAGATTACGCAGGACATGGCGGAAAGAATTGTATATCTTGCATCTAAGATGACAGAATATCCTCCAATGCTTCATAAAATACTGACAGAGTGTTATATAAAATATCCTACAACGGAAACAGTGCGGGCTGTGTGCAGTATTTTGATACGGAATGACAGGAGGGAAAACAAATACTTTTACTGGTATGAGCTGGGAATACGCAATGATTTAAAAATAACAAAGCTGTATGAGTATTATTTAATGTCCCTTGATACAAAAGTATATCATATACTGCCCAAAAATGTGATGATGTATTTTTTATATCAGTGTGATTTGGATTATAAAAGGAAGGCGTATTTATATGTTAATCTTATAAAAAATGGGCAAGCTTACGGTGATTTGCTGGAAAAACATCGGGAGCAGGCAGAGAAATTTGCTTTGAAGGAAGTGTTAGAACGCCATATCAATGAGGATTTGGCATACTTATATGAGCATTTGATTAGAAAAGAGCATATTGATGAAAAAATGGCAGAGGCTCTTGTTTCCGTAATGTTTGTTCACAAGATTAAAGTAAATATAGAAAATGTACAACAGATTGTAGTGCGTCATGGTGCTTTATATTATGAAGAAAGCTTTATATGCAATAAAGGGGAAGCTTATGTAAATATATACAATCATTCCTATGTACTTTTTGGAGAAGACGGCTATGGAAGAAGATTTCCTATTCAATCCGTATCGGACCCCATACGGCTGTATCACAATCCAGAAGTGGAAGAAATATGTTTTCAATTAGCAAAAAGTGAGATTGGAATTTATGTTCACAAGCTGATTGACCGGGGCTCCTATTTGAAAGTAGATCAGGGGAATGTGCAGCAGCTGCGCAGGATTTCGAAAAGTCTGATCGTAAAGCAAGAAGAAAAGAAGGAATTTTACGGCAAAATTGCGGATTATTATTATGAAAGCGATCAGATGGAAGAACTGGATAATTATCTGCTAGAAGTGGCATTGGAAGAATTGCCTCAGAAAGACAGAGTGCGCATTATAGAATATATGATCATGAGAGATATGTATGAAAAGTCTTATAATTATGTAAAGACTTATGGTGCAGAAGGAATTAATAATAAATTACTTTTAAGAGTATGCAGTTTATTCTTGAGAGAAAATCCCGAAGGATATGCAGAAGATGAAAGCTTTTGCCGACTGTGTCACTATCTTTATGATAAAGGGAAATATGATACAGTGCTGTTATCCTATCTCATTAAGTATTATCAAGGAAATTTAGGACAGATGCGAAAAGTATGGAAGTCTTCGAAAGAATTGGGACTGGATAATTATGAACTGGAAGAAAGGCTGTTGGTACAGTCTTTGTTTGCCCATTCCCATGTGGAAGAACTGATCACTATTTTTGAGGACTATGTAAGGCAGGGAGCAAGACCAAGTATTGAAAGAGCTTTTATGATTAATCAGTCCTATGAATATTTCGTAAAACAAAATATCATAGAAGAAGCCGTATTAAATCGGCTTTATCATATGTTTGCCGAGGGAGAGGAACTTCCGGATATTTGCAAGTTTGCGCTTTTACAGGGTTTTTCGGAGCAGGAAGAAAAGATAAGGGAATATGAATCTGTGTTAAAGCCTTTGGTGGCAGAAATGCTGCAAAAAAGGAAGTATTTTGAATTTTTGAAAAAGTATCCATATAGACTGCCGGAAGCAGTATTTTTGTTGGACAAGACATTGCTGGAATACAGGGAAAATCCATCGGGTACCACGCAGATTCATTATATTCAGGAAGAAAATCAGGAAAATGAATATCAGGTGGAGCCTTTAAAGCAGATATATCCCGGAGTGGAGACAAAGGAATTTATTTTGTTTTTTGGCGAAGCATTGCAATATTATCTCACCAAAAGCGGACAGGAGGGGGATGCAGTGGTGGAAAGCGGCAGACTGATGCGCTCAGAGGTTCCCGTTACCCAGGGAGAAAGCCGTTATGAGCTGTTGAATGATATGTTGATCAGTTATGCTATGCGGGATGAAAAAACATTACAGGTACTAATTGATAAATACTTAAAGGAAGATTACATTGCAGAACATGTATTTTCCATAAAATAAGGTGGTGATTTGTGTGGAAAAAGAAGGAAGAAGGAAAGTTTATGCAGGATATGATCTAGGGGAGGAATATTGTCAGATCAGCTTGTTTTCACCGGAAAATAGTTCCGAGCCTATTTCCATAGCTACACTGCTTGGGGGAGAAAAAATCAGAATTCCTATGGTATTAGCCAAAAAAAAGAAAACTGAGCAATGGTATTATGGAGAAGAAGCAGTAAAACAAATAGAATTGGGGGAAGCCATTCAAGTAAACCAATTGTTCCGAGGAAGCAAAAATAAGCAGATGGTAGAACTGGAGGGAAACCAATATGAAGTGCTACTGCTGCTGCAGATGTTTATAAAGAAAACGTTAGGTTTAATTTTATCCTATGTGTCATTGGAACAAATTGAAATGTGTACATTTGCTGTGGAAAAAATCGATGCAGAAACTGTACAAATGTGGAAAACAGTCACAAAGGGGCTGCCAATCAAAAAAAAATGTCTTCGCTTAATTTCCTATGCAGAAGGTTTTGCTTATTATACATCATTCCAGCAGGAATTGCCGTGGGAGCGGGGGGTGATACTTTTAGAATACAATGATAGTGAAAAAATAAAAGTAAAAATACTTACTGTGGATAAAGGAACGGTACCATGTCTGTTGTTTGTAGAAGAGAAAGAGTGGGAAGCAGTAGAACGACAGGATACATTGCTTTTTCAAAATGCAAAACAATTATTGGCAGAACACAGAGCATCGGTAATATATCTTGTGGGAGATGGGTTTGTAGGATCATGGTATCCTGAAACTCTTAAGCTGTTGTGTCAGGGAAGACGGGTATTTCGAGGACAGAATCTGTATGGACTTGGTGCGTTGAATTATTCAGGGATTCAGCTTGGAGTAAAAAAACAGGATTATCTGTATCTGGGAGAAGAACAGCTTCATGTTAATTTTTTTTTGAAAGCAGTATACCAGGGAGAAGAAGTAGATTATGAGATTATATCGGCGGAAGTCCATTGGTTTGAAGCAGAAGGAATCATTGAGTTTATTCCTGACAGGGAAAATGAAGTGGCAGTGTATGCCAGAGGTCTGGATGGAAAATGCGAAGAAGTAATAAGAGTGCCCTTAAAGGATTTTCCGGTCAGAGAGGAAAAGGCATCTAGATTGCAGATGAAGCTATATTTTACAGATAGAAATAAAGGTGTTATTGAAGTTCGGGATTTGGGATTTGGAGAAATTTATCAGGCAACAGATAAAATATGGAAAGAAGAATTTGATCTGCAGTTACTGAAGCAGAAACTAAATGGAAATTTAGAGCATATAAAGGAGAAGTAATATGGGAAGAATGTTGATCTGTTGCGGAAAAAAGGCAGAAACGCCCCTTTACATGAAGGAGTTTCAAATAACGGTATCTACCATTGAAGAATTGTGTTACTGTTTAAAAAAGAATCTTCATATGCTGGATAAAAATATAATGCGAGAAAAGCTTTGTAGTTTTATTGAACAACAACTAGAATTAAAAACATTGGCACAGCAGTTGAGAACAGTAATTGAAAATCAGGAAGGGCTAGTAGCGTTTGTATGCTGTATCATGAAGTTTGTGGGGTATCTTTCCAATGAGGAAATGTTATATTTGGAGGCAGAACTTCAGGAGGTAGAGGGTCAAAGTCAGGTGGTACGAAGAAAAGCCAAGGCGGACTTTTTGCTGGAGCATAAAAAATATGCGAAAGCTGCTATGGAATACAATTATATTTTGCAGGAAGAAACCATAGAAGACGAAAAGATAGCGGGGGATATTTATCATAATCTTGGTACCATATACAGCAGAATATTCTTTTTTGACAAGGCGGCAGAGTATTATCAAATAGCATACGAAAAAAATAAGGATGAAGAAAGTTATGAGTGTTACTTGCTGGCACTTCACATGCAGCTACCGAAAGAAGAATATGTAAAGAGAGTGGCAGAGGAAATGGTGGCAGAAAAAACAGCTCTTGATCTGGAAAAGAAATTAGGGCAGGTGTTAATCGATGAGGCTACCTCTCATAAGCGATGTCAGATGCAGCAAATTTCAAAATACCGTCAGATGGGATATGTACAAGAATATTACCGGGCATTGGAAAAGATTTTTGATGAGTATAAGCAGGAATACAGAGGAAGTATGTCAGAAGGGTAAAAGGTATGAAGATAGCAGAATGGTTTTTAAAAAAAATTAGGAAAAATCAAACAACAAAAGAAATTCAGGATGGTATTGCAGAGGAAAACTTGAATGTGGAGAAAGAGGAGCTTAAGGAGGAAACAGTAAGCTTCCGCAAACAGAAGATAAATATGGAAGATGCACAGGAGCGCCGCCGTTATGTGAAAAATTGCTGTGAGCAGATGGTAGAAGCCTCCAATGAAACAGAAAACGCAAAACTAGAATATAATCTTGTGACAGCATATCTGCACGATATGCAGATGATTGAAGAATTGCCGGAAGATAAAAAAACCATAGTAAATTCCACTGTGCGGAAAATTTTAAATTTAAACGAAGAACGAAAAAGTCTTCAAAAAACAGCCAGTAAGATTACAGATATGCAGTACTGGTTTGCAGAGAACCATGAGGATGAGATTCCCAATGTGCTAAAGAGAATGACAGAAAATGAAAAGTACCGGGAAATCTTAAAATCAGATATGCGTCATCTGGAAAGCGAAAAGGCAGCACAGAATATTAGGAAAAGAGATATTATTCAGGAACAGCAGAATCTAAAGGGGATGTCGGTGATAGCCTTTGCCACACTGATAGCAGTACTTGTTTTGATCATGGCATTTCAGATGATATTTGCGGCAGAAGTTCAGATTGCATATTTGGTGTCCATGTTTGCAGCGGTACTGGTGACCGCAGGACTTTTTATGAAATTGAAAAATGCAGATTATGAGTTAAAATATACGGAGCGCTGCTTAAACAAGGCAATCGGTCTCTTAAATCACACAAAAATTAAATATGTAAACATTACAAATGCACTGGAGTACAGCTACGAGAAATACAATGTGAAAAATGCTTACCAATTAAATTATATTTGGGAAAATTATATGAAAGAGCGGGATGAACGGTACCGCTATCAGCAGGCCAGTGATGATTTGGAATTTTACAATGAACAGTTGGTTCGACAGCTAAGTGAATATGGGATTCAGGATGCCAGCGTGTGGCCGTCCCAGGTAAATGCCATTATTGACAATAAAGAGATGGTAGAAATCCGTCACAGATTAATTGGACGGAGACAGAAAATCAGAAAACAGTTGGAGTATAATAAAAAGATCATGGAAGCAGCCAAGCAGGAAATATCAGAATTGGTGGCAAACCACAAGGAATATGCCGCTGAAATACTGGATATTGTAAATTCCGTGGAAGCAAACTAAGTATTCTTGAAATGGGTGTTGCTTTTCTAAATTTTATGTTATATAATTTGGACTGGGAGTTTGTGTACAAACTCCCAGTCTGTGTATTCATGACAATAGATGCAATACATACAGCAGACACGAAAATCAGATATAAGAAAAGGACAGGTGGAAAACAATGGAAAAAAGAGAACTCATGTATGAAGGAAAAGCAAAGAAAGTTTACACAACGGATGACCCAAATATCGTTATTGTAGACTATAAAGATGATGCAACAGCTTTCAACGGTGAAAAGAAGGGGACTATTGTTGGAAAAGGTGCCATCAATAACCGTATGACAAACCATGTATTTAAGCTTTTAGAAAAAGCTGGAGTTCCAACCCATCTGGTAGAAGAATTAAGTGATAGAGAAACAGCTGTAAAGAAAGTGGAGATCGTACCATTGGAAGTAATCGTAAGAAATGTTGCTGCAGGCAGCTTTTCTAAGAAACTTGGTATCGAGGAAGGACGCGAATTGTTATGTCCTACTTTAGAATTCAGCTATAAAAATGATGATCTGGGTGATCCATTTATCAATGGATACTATGCCCTGGCATTAGGTCTTGCCACACAGGAAGAAATTGACAAAATTGCAGAATATACTTTTAAAGTAAATGATGTATTAAAAGAATATTTCTTAAATGCCGGTATTAAATTAATCGACTTCAAAATTGAATTTGGAAGGGATGCAGAAGGAAATATCATCCTTGCAGATGAAATTTCACCGGATACCTGCAGACTGTGGGATGTGGAAACCAATGAAAAATTAGACAAAGACCGTTTCAGACGTGATATGGGAAATGTAGAAGAGGCATACAACGAGGTATTTAACCGTTTAGGATTATAGGAGTAAAGAATGGATAATCACAAAATGCAGGAAGACAGAGAACTACATGAAGAATGTGGCGTGTTTGGAATTTATGATTTTGACGGCAATGACGTAGCTTCCTCTATTTATTATGGATTATTTGCATTACAGCATAGAGGGCAGGAAAGCTGCGGTATTGCAGTCAGTGATACCAACGGACCAAAGAGAAAAGTAGATTCCTATAAGGGCATGGGACTGGTAAATGAAGTATTCAGCCCGGAAGATTTAGAAGGCTTAAAAGGTGATATTGGTGTTGGGCATGTAAGATATTCCACAGCAGGTGAAAGTACAAGAGAGAATGCACAACCATTGGTATTAAACTATGTAAAGGGCACCCTTGGGCTTGCTCATAATGGCAATCTGATTAATGCACTGGAACTTAGAAGGGAATTAGAGTATACCGGAGCTATTTTCCAGACAACCATTGATTCTGAAGTAATTGCATACCATATTGCAAGAGAACGTTTAAATTGTGGTACCGTAGAGGAGGCAGTAAAGCTTGCAATGAAAAAGATTAAAGGAGCCTATTCCTTGGTGGTAATGAGTCCGAGAAAGTTGATTGGTGCAAGAGATCCACAGGGATTTAAGCCGCTTTGTATCGGGAAAAGAGACAATGCATATATTCTGGCATCTGAAACCTGTGCGTTAGATACTATCGGTGCAGAGTTTGTAAGAGATGTACTTCCGGGTGAAATTGTTACCATTACGCCAAAAGATGGCATTGTATCGGACACCAGCATGTGTCCAAAACCATCGGAAGAAGCAAGATGTATTTTCGAATACATCTATTTTGCACGTCCGGACAGCTGTATCGATGGTGTCAGTGTATACGATTCCAGAATCAAAGCAGGACGTTTCCTTGCGATAGATTCCCCGGTGGAAGCAGATATTGTAGTAGGAGTACCGGAATCCGGCAATGCGGCGGCACTGGGCTATTCTTTGGAATCAGGGATTCCCTACGGAACTGCATTTGTAAAAAACAGTTATGTGGGAAGAACTTTCATTAAGCCAAAGCAAAGTAGCAGGGAATCTAGCGTAAAAGTAAAATTAAATGTTTTAAAAAATGCGGTTAAGGGTAAAAGAGTTGTTATGATCGACGATTCCATTGTACGCGGAACCACCAGTGACCGGATTGTCAGTATGTTGAAGGAAGCCGGTGCTACGGAAGTACATGTACGTATCAGCTCTCCGCCGTTTTTATGGCCATGTTATTTCGGAACAGATGTACCGGCAAGAGAACAGTTAATCGCCTACAATCGTTCTGTGGAAGATATCAGAAAAATGATTGGTGCTGATACCTTAGGATATTTAGATATTAATCGATTGGAGGAACTATCCGAAGGAAAAGCAATCTGTAAAGGATGCTTTAATGGAAACTATCCAATTGAACCGCCAAAAGAAGATATTCGTGGTGAATACCAGAAGTAGGAGGAAAAAGAATGACAGACAGATACCAAAGTCCATTATCAGAGCGCTATGCAAGTAAGGAAATGCAGTATATTTTCTCACCTGACATGAAATTCAGAACTTGGAGAAGATTATGGATCGCTCTTGCAGAAACAGAAAAAGAATTAGGACTTGATATTACAGATGAGCAGATTGCAGAATTAAAGGCTCATCAGGATGATATAAATTATGATGTGGCGAAGGAAAGAGAAAAACAGGTGCGCCACGATGTAATGTCACATGTGTACGCCTACGGCGTACAGTGCCCGAAAGCAAAAGGCATTATTCATTTAGGAGCTACTTCCTGTTATGTTGGCGATAACACAGATATTATCGTTATGACAGAAGCGTTAAAATTAGTAAAGAAAAAATTGATCAATGTGATTGATGAACTTGCTAAATTTGCAGAGGAATACAAGGCACTTCCGACTTTGGCGTTTACCCATTTCCAGCCTGCGCAGCCAACTACAGTAGGTAAGAGAGCCACACTTTGGATACAGGAATTTTTACTGGACCTAGAAGACCTTGACCATGTGCTGTCCAATATGAAACTTTTAGGTTCCAAGGGAACTACAGGAACACAGGCAAGCTTTTTAGAATTATTTGACGGGGATCATGAGACCATCGACAAAATCGATCCTATGATTGCCAAGAAAATGGGGTTTGAGAGCTGCTATCCTGTTTCAGGTCAGACTTATTCCCGTAAAGTGGATACCAGAGTACTGAATGTATTGGCGGGAATTGCTGCCAGTGCCCATAAATTTTCTAATGATATCCGTCTGTTGCAGCACTTAAAAGAAATAGAAGAACCATTTGAAAAATCACAGATTGGTTCCTCTGCCATGGCTTATAAACGTAATCCAATGAGAAGTGAACGTATTGCGTCCCTTTCTAGATTTGTAATGGCAGATGTGATCAATCCAATGATCACTTCAGCAACCCAGTGGTTTGAGCGTACTTTGGATGATTCTGCAAATAAGCGCCTCAGTGTGCCGGAAGGCTTTTTAGCTGTGGATGGTATTTTGGACTTATGCTTAAATGTCGTAGACGGACTTGTGGTATATCCAAAGGTGATTGAAAAACGTCTTCGTTCCGAACTGCCGTTTATGGCAACAGAAAATATTATGATGGATGCGGTAAAGGCAGGCGGTGATAGGCAGGAATTACACGAAAAGATTCGTACTCTTTCCATGGAAGCTGGAAGAAATGTGAAAGAAAAAGGATTGGATAACAATTTATTGGAGTTAATTGCAGCAGATCCGGAATTTAACATGACATTAGAAGATTTACAGAAAACAATGGACCCTGCAAGATATACAGGACGTGCGAAGGAACAGGTGGAAGCCTTCTTAAAGAATGTGGTAAACCCAATCTTGGAGGAAAACAAAGAGATTCTTGGTATGAAAGCAGAAATTAACGTTTAATGTAACAGGTAAAAATAACAAGACTTAGGAGGAACAAACATGGTAAAAGCAGTCGTTGGAGCGAACTGGGGAGATGAAGGGAAAGGAAAGATTACAGATACGTTGGCAAAAGAAGCTGACATTATTGTAAGATTCCAAGGTGGTGCCAATGCAGGTCATACTATTGTAAATGACTATGGCAAGTTTGCATTACATACACTTCCCTCCGGCGTTTTTTACAATCATACAACAAGCATTATCGGAAACGGAGTTGCCTTAAATATACCTCTCCTGTTTAAAGAGGTTCAGGACATAGTAAGTAAAGGTGTACCGGAACCTAAAATATTAGTTTCTGACAGAGCCCAGATCGTTATGCCATATCATATTCTGTTTGACCAGTATGAGGAAGAAAGACTAGGAAAAAATTCTTTCGGTTCCACAAAATCCGGTATTGCACCATTTTACTCAGATAAATATGCAAAAATCGGATTTCAGGTAAGTGAGTTATTTGATGAGGACTTATTAAAAAAGAAAGTCGCCCGTGTCTGCGAAACAAAGAACGTGTTATTAGAACATTTGTATCACAAGCCTGCCATTGATCAGGAAGAATTATTAGCAACTCTTCATGAATACAGGGACATGGTGAAACCATTTGTATGCGATGTATCTTTATATCTGCATAACGCCTTGAAGGAAGGAAAAGAAATCCTGTTAGAGGGACAGCTTGGAACATTAAAAGATCCCGATCATGGAATCTACCCAATGGTTACATCATCTTCTACACTGGCTGCTTATGGTGCTATCGGAGCAGGTGTGCCTCCGTATGAGATCAAGAAAGTAATCACTGTATGTAAGGCTTACTCATCGGCAGTAGGGGCAGGTGCTTTTGTCAGTGAAATCTTTGGTGAAGAAGCAGATGAACTGAGAAGACGCGGTGGTGATGGCGGAGAGTTTGGTGCAACCACAGGACGTCCAAGACGTATGGGCTGGTTTGATTGTGTGGCTTCCAAATATGGCTGCCGTCTACAGGGAGCTACAGATGTGGCATTCACCGTACTTGATGTTCTTGGTTATTTAGATGAGATTCCAGTATGTACTGCTTATGAAATTGACGGTAAGCAGACTACGGAATTCCCGACCACGGTACTGCTTGAAAAGGCAAAACCGGTAATTGAGAAATTGCCGGGATGGAAATGTGAAATCCGTGGTATCAAGAAATATGAAGAACTGCCGGAAAACTGTAGAAAATATATTGAATTCGTGGAAGAAAAAATCGGATATCCAATTACTATGGTTTCCAACGGACCGGGCAGAGAGGACATCATATACAGAAATAAATAAAAAACAATGCAAATGGCTGCTCGAAAAGAGCAGCTATTTTTGCAGTTTGCCAAATATTATATACTTAGAAAAGGATGATTATTATGATAGACACTATTATTTTTGATATTGGACGTGTGCTGGTAGCATGGGATTGGAAGGGATATTTGCAGGGGTTTGGTTATTCTGAGCAAAAGATAGAAAAATTAGCCAGAGCCGTTTTTCAGAATGAAAATTGGCGGGAGACAGACCGAGGTGTCTGGAGTGATGAACAAATTCTGCAAAGTTTCATAAAAGAGGCTCCCCAATACGAAGCGGATATTCGAAAGATATGGGAGAGTATGGATAAATGTATCTGGAAATATGAGTATGCAGATGAGTGGATAGAAGAATTAAAGAAAAGAGGGTATAAAGTATACTATCTGTCTAACTATGGAAAAACCTTGAGAATCAAGACAAAAGCGGCATTGAGCTTTACCCAAAACTGTGATGGAGGAATTTTTTCTTACCAAATTCAGAAAATTAAGCCGGACTCTGCTATCTATGAAGCTTTGATACAAAAGTATTCCCTTATTCCTGAACACTGTGTATTTCTTGATGATATGCCCGAAAACGTGGAGGCGGCGAGAAAGTGCGGGTTCCATGGAATACAGTTTACAAATTACCGGGAAAGCAGAGCTGAACTGGAGAAGAAACTGATGAATGAATAAAAAATAGCGAAATTCTGTTAAATAACAAGTGAATTCTGTCGATATATAAGTAATAGCATATTTATGCCTATTTTTTGAAATAGTAAATAATATGAAGAAATAATATAGGGAACGGGTGGTATGATGATAAGAAAAAAAATGGGGAAATGGAAAAAAATTACAGCTGCTTTTTTGGCAGGAATAATGCTTACATCCACGACTGCACCAACAGCACAGCAGGTACAGGCGGCAACGAAAGGGAGTGTACAGGTTACAAATGCAATCTCCAGTGGAATTACTTTGAAAACAGACGGAGATTTAGTTCAGACTTCAGAAGAAGAAAACACATCTGCAGCAAATTCCTATAGTACGATAAGTGCGGTGGCGGCTTATGTGTCGAAGCATATGACGAATAGAGAGACACATTTTAGTGTGATTTATACAGGCAGTGACTATGATACTTATGGTGACAGAGGTAAAATTAAAACGGACCTGCTGCCAAAAGTGTTTTCTATTGATACAGCAAGCACCAGTGATGCAGACTATTTATTTCATATTTATAAGTCAATAGATGTAGACTATGTGGTAAATTCTACCAACAAATATATTCATTTTACGTTTGATGTGGAGTACTGGGAAAGCAAAGAGGAAACAGATTATGTGGATGATAATTTATCTTCTATCATCTCAGATATGGGATTATCTGAAAGTGCGACAGACTATGATAAAGTGAAGGCAGTACATGACTGGATCTGCGGTAATGTAAGTAAAGGAACTTCTATAACATCCGAAGTGGACGGAAAAACAGAAATTGCCACATTGACACCATATACAGCATTTAAATATGGTCAGTCTTCCAGTGCAGGTTATGCGGGACTGGCATACAAATTGCTTTTTAAATTGGGAGTGCAGAGCGCTATTATTCGTGGGACAGATCAGGGAAGTAATACTAAGGTTTGGAATTTGGTGAAGCTGGATGGAATATGGTACCATATGAGTATTTATGAAGATGATAAAGATTCTGCCAACGATGGTTTGGACAGTGCAACTTATGATTACACATATTTTCTTTTGGGAACTAACACGCAGAGAAAAAAACTTCCGGTAGGAAGTATATATTCCGGATATACCGCTTATTATGAAATGTCTGAGGAAGATTATTTTGCGGATGATGATCCGATTTACACAGAAGATGGTACGAAATCGCTTTATGGAATCACAGCGCAGTTTGTGGGGCAGGAACAGGAAATTGGAAGCTTTATATCTAAGGGACAGATTTTAGTATATGCATACTATTCGAAAGAGGATTATGATTTAAAACAAAACAGCGCATCGGTACGTGTGTTTGATATTGATCCAATGCGTGTAGAACGAGAAGGAGACAATACCATCACAGTTACTTATATGGGAAAATCCTGTAAGATTAACGTGGTAGGCTCCAACACACCGGCAACCGATGGAAAGCTAAAGATTGATTTTGTAGTAAATGGTGGAAGTGCAGTAGATTCAATCACAGATATCTCTAAAAACCAGACCATCAGTTTGTCTTCCATTACGCCAGTAAAAGAAGGATATCAGTTTGGGGGATGGTATTTAGACAGTACTTTGCAGACGAAATGCCCTACAAAATTTACCATTACACAGAGCATCACATTATATGCGAAGTGGGAAAAAACAAGTGTATCTGCTCTAAAAGTAACTTATACAGGAAAGCCGCTGCCGGTAAATACGGTATATGAAAAAGATGCCAATGGAGATAACATTATAGCAGAAGACGGAAAACCAAGTATTTTGCGCTGGGAAGCAACGTTGGACCGGTCTGATTTAGAGGTTATGGCATATAATAGTGATGGCACAGAAGAGCTGATTACAGATTATAACGTGCGGTTAAAAGAAGGAAAGAATAATTTTGATTGCATCTATGAAGAACCTTTGCTGCTGTTTGATAAAAATTCCACTACATTTCCGGCTTATGGTCAGAGCATTGTCATGGAAGTGGAGAAGGATGGAAAAACGGATACTTTTGAAGTGTATTTGGCAGAATACTGGGGCGAAGACGAAACTGTATCCAGTGGAACAGTAAAAATTGAAGTATACGAAGATGTGTCTGAAGAAGGGGTACCGGGCATGCCTACAGTGGTAGAAATTCCCAGATATTCCAGATTTTCCGAAGCAGGAATAGAGGAACCGTCAAGAGCAACGGAAACATTTGGCGGATGGTATACAGAAACAGATTATGTTAACAGAGTAACGGATTATACAAGAATTACAGAAGACACTAAAATTTATGCCAAATGGGTAAAGAAAACATTGAAATCTCTGAGGGTAGAATATACTGGAACGGATATGCCTATTTGGAGCAACATTGATTTGGATAAAGTTCTGGTGAAGGCTTTTTATGATGACTATTCTGTTAAAACTATTTTGGATTCCTACGAAATTTCTTCAACTTTAATAGAACATGAAGGAACTAATGTATTTACAGTAAAATATCAGGAAACCAATCCTTACGATGCGGATGAAATTATTTCTTTTACAAAAACCTTTACGGTAGAAGGATATATACCGGATGGTGAAACATATCGTGTCAGCTTTGACAGTATGGGTGGTTCTGTGGTGGAAAGTATCACAGGCGTGGCCAAGGGAGAAACTATTACTTTGCCAAATCCACCGACGAAGGAGGGCTTTGTATTTGGCGGTTGGTATCGTGATACTTCCTGCAAGGTACCATTTACAGAAAACTCCAAGGTAACGAAAGATATTACATTATATGCCAAATGGGAAGAATTTCAGCTGATACCATATGCGTTGGAAGCGGCTTATGTTGGAGATGCATTATATGTCAATGACGGTATTCCGAAAGAAAGTATTCGTGTTATTGCAATGTATAATGACTCTGTGGCAAGAATGGTAGATGACTTTACTTATACTCCAAATACGATTCTGCAGGAAGGAGCTAATGTGATTACCGTTTCCTTTGAAGATTTGAATGCAGCGGTTGTAATTGAGACTGGGGTTCCGGGGAAAAAATATACAATTACCTTTGACAGTTGTGGTGGAAATGAAATAGAAGAGATTCCCAATATTACTTGGGGGGATACAGTTACCCTGCCAAGGCCCGTTAAGACCGGAGCAGTTTTTGAAGGTTGGTATACTTCCAAGGATTACACAACGGAATTTACAGAAAAAGATTATGTGACCAGAGATATGACATTGTATGCTAAGTGGAGTGAGGAATCTCAGGGAACGGTAACACCAACCTCCGCGGCTGATATTACTGGCGGAGCAGGAGGAAATGTAACTCCCACTGTTACAGTGACACCAACACCAACCACTACACCAACTGCAACACCTACGCCGGGAGTGCAAGCTACACCGACATCAGGTGGAGATAGTTCTGCAAATAGTAAAAAAACAGTAGAATCCATTACAGCTGAATATCTTGGAAATAATATGGTGGTGGGAACTGCCATTGCAAAAGAAAATATTCTAGTGACTGCAACCTATTCCGATGGAACCACAGAAACAGTAACGGACTTTACCTTGACTCCAGATTCAATTAAGACAGTGGGCACCAATGTAGTGGTAGTAAAATATAAGAGGAAATCTGCTACCATAACAATTAATGGTGTGGAAGCAACTGCAGCACCTACTCAGTCGGTAACCGCAGCACCAACAGCAACCAGCGGGGCTGCAAGAGCCACAACAACACCAGGGGCAACCGCAGCACCAACAGGTTCGCCTACCTCTAGCGCTTCGTCTCTAGATGCATCTCCTGAAAATTTTCAGGACAAGGTGAACTCTATTTTTAACAAGATAAAAAATGGAAACAGTGATGCCAGTGTTGAAGATATTGCAGAGGCAATAAGTATGCTTCATGAAATGACTCCAAGGGAATTAAGCGAGATTGATGAAGATATTTTACGAACACTGGATACTATGATACAAAATCTCAGCAATGTAAGTGTTGTTATTGATAACCATATTGAAGATTATCCGGTAACTGAAAAGGATGTATGGGGATTGGCACTTGTGCTTACGGCTAACGATATCCTCAGCGGTAATAAAATTGAGGTGATATTGGATATTTCAGAAGCGTCTCTCACCTCTAGTATACGAAGCTTGTTAGAACAGTATGCCATTATTCAAGATAAAAACATTTTCAAATATCTTGATATCAGGTTATATAAGTATACTGAAACTGCCGACAGTACAAGAGATGAGGATAAGCTTCCCATTTATGAGACCTTGCTGCCGATACATCTCACATTGCCAATACCTGTGGAGAATCAGGGAGAATCCTTTTATTGTGTGATTCGTGAGCACGAAGAACAGGTGACAGCGATTCCGGATTCTGACAGTTCAGAAGAAACGATCAGCTTTGAAAGCAATTATTTCTCTATTTTTGCACTGGCATACGGAAATACTCAGGTAGAAGAACTTACAGTGGAAGAGGGGGAAATGGTTACAGCTGACACGCCTGAAAACACATCAGGTACTGGAGAGACTGACAGTATAGAGAAAAAAACAAAGGGAAATTCAACGCTTCCGTTTATTTTAGCTGCTATTGCAGTTATTGCTTTTGCGATTATGGTTATTACCATCGTAATTGTGAAAGAATTAAATAAGAAGGATGAGGAAGAAGAAACCGTGCAGCAGGTGCCGGCAACAGAACAAAATAAATAGGAAAACAATAGAAAGTTATGAAAAAATAGAGTTATTGTTCTCGGAGGATTAGCACTCGGGTACAATAACTCTATGTTTCTTCGCAGCTCAATCTTTATGTAATAGTTTATACAGCATATTGCAGACGTAAAGAATTACCGGAAAGGCAATGGTGAAGAAAATGGAAATCTGCAGCAGCTGGAAACTTAACTCGCTGTCCATAAGGGCGAACACCAGTGTAGAAATATACAGACCCGCTAATACTATGATACCCAAAATTGCAAGTACTTTTTTTGCTTTTTTCAAAATTTGACCTCCTAATAAGATATATGGAATAGTATAGCATAGATCTTGTTAATAGAAAAGAATTATCTTTTGTTGGTCAGCATTCCTCCCAGCATACCACTTAAAGAGCACATAGCCATAACCGTTATAAAATGTACCGCATCGCTTTGTACACCCTTGTTGATGGCAAGAGAAATCAGGGTAAGTAAAACAAAATAGATGGCACCCAGCAGCAAGCCGCATAAAAAACGTCTGGAGGAAGACATTTTGCCGGCAATATAGCCACCGGTAAAACAACTAATTACATAGCTTAGTGTAATACCAATGCTGATGATAGATTCATTCAGATGAAGCTTTAACAAAAGAAAGGAAAGTAAAATTAATATTAGTAAAGTAATCACGTAAGAAGCAATAAGACTTTTTATCAGACTGGAAATTTTAATATTCATAAGAACCTCCCATGGCAAATAGTTAAAATAAGTGTTGACCTCATTGTATTATATTTGACAAGTATTATAATTATGTTAATTATCTCAAATCTAAGCAAATCTACTTGACAAATTACCGGAAAAATTGTATATTTTTAAAAAATAAACTTACAAATATGAGAAAAGGGGAGATATTTTTGGATTCAGGAGATGCCATACAGTTGTTGATTTTAGCGATACTTATTATATTGTCAGCATTTTTTTCCTCGGCAGAAACATCGCTTACAACAGTAAACAGAATCCGTATTATGAATTTAGCAGAGGAAGGTAGCAAAAGAGCAGCAATCATGTTGAAAGTAATAGATGATTCCGGAAAGATGCTCAGTGCCATATTAATTGGAAATAATATTGTGAATATTTTAGCTTCTTCATTGGCAACAGTGCTGGCTACTCGTTTGCTGGGAAACAAAGGTGTGGGAATTGCTACAGGTATAGTGACACTGTTAATACTTGTTTTTGGAGAGATAACACCAAAAACACTGGCAACTATACATTCAGAAAAGATGGCCTTGTTGTATGCGCCGATTATATATTATCTGATGATTATATTGACTCCGTTTATCTTTATCATAAATAAATTGTCAATGGGCTTTTTAAAGCTTTTGCGTGTGAATCCCAGCGAAAAGAATGACACCATGACAGAAAATGAGCTTCGAACGATTGTAAATGTAAGTCATGAGGAAGGTGTTATAGAAAGTGAAGAGCGTCAAATGATTTATAATGTGTTTGATTTTGGCGATTCTTTGGCAAAGGATATTATGGTTCCCAGAGTGGATATGATTTTTGCCCATGTAGATGCCACAAGGGAAGAACTGATTGAAATATTTAAAAAGGAAAAGTTTACCAGACTTCCGGTGTATGAAGAATCTACCGATGATGTGATCGGTATTCTAAACATTAAAGATTTGCTATTGTATGAAAACGGTAAAGAGTTTCACGTGAGAGATATTCTTCGGGGAGCGTACTTTACATATGAGTACAAAAAGACATCGGAATTAATGATTGATATGAAGCAGGATTCTAATAATCTTGCCATTGTATTGGATGAATATGGAGCTACGGCTGGTTTGATTACTTTGGAAGATCTGCTGGAAGAAATCGTGGGTGAAATCCGAGATGAGTATGATGAAGATGAGAAGGATTTGATTCGCATGCTGTCAGAAAATGAGTACCTGATCGAGGGGTCTATGAAGCTGGATGATGTTAATGATGCATTGGGACTTTCTTTTAGTTCGGAAGATTATGATTCCATTGGAGGGTTGATTATTGAATTGTTAGACCGCTTGCCGGAAAAGCATGAAGCGGTTACCACAAAAGAAGGGATACGGCTGGAAGTAGAAAACATTGATAAAAACAGAATAGATACGGTTCGCTTAACTATTCCCGAGAAGAAGGAAGATAAGGAAATAGAAAAGACAGAATGAATTAAGAGAAATAAAAAATTAGTAGATTACTTGAAAAGAGAAAGTTAAAAGTGCATAGTCATTTGAAATACTTTAATCCTGATATGATGTTTTTAGAACAGATATATCAGGATTTTTTGCAAAAATAAAAAAGCTAAAACCCTGATAAATTCAAGATTTCAGCTTTTTAAAATTAAGCTAGCAACGGGAATCGAACCCGTGACCTCTTCACTACCAATGAAGTGCGCTACCGACTGTGCCATGCCAGCATATTCATTACTTGACAAAAAGAGTATAGCATATTGTGTATATAATTGCAACAGTTTATTAAAAAAAATAATTGGATAACACAGCTACAATTATTTTTTAACTTTAATATAGGGGGGAGGCAGATGATTCTTTTATCTACCTCCTCCCCCATAGGATGTTAATCTGTTTTCTTTACTCGCAGTTCTTTCCTTCGTTGACCAAAGGGAAGAACCTCACGCCGATAGGCCAGTGGGTAGATTACTACAGCCATAAGAATTCCGGTCAGTACGTCGAACATAGAGTGCTGTTTTAAAAACACAGTAGACATACAAATAGATATCATTAAGACAAAAGAAAAAATTCGAATGGCTTTTTTATCCTTTAAGGTACTGGAGTGAATGACCGCAAAGTGTGTTCCAATGGAATTATACACATGAATGCTTGGAAATAAATTGGTTGGAGTATCGGTCGCATGCAATGCCATTACCATTTTTGTAAAAATGGAGGAATCCGGATAAACTTCCGGACGCAGGTGATGTCCATTTGGATACAAAGTGGAAACAATCAAAAATATGGTCATTCCAGTAAATAGAAAAACACAGTTGCGCGTAAAATCTGAAGCATTAGTAAAACATTGATATAAAAGTACCGCGGCAACGTATACAAACCATAAAAGATATGGAATAATAAACACAGAAATAAATGGTATTTTGTCATCGATTTCCATATGAATGACATTATAGTTAGTGGTTACATGGTTTTCTAAATAGATAAACCATGGAAGATAAAGAAATCCATAGGAAAACCATAAAATATGTTTATATTTTTTGAAAAATGTTTTCATAAAAAAAGCCTCCTAAAATTTCAAGTAAATTATATGATAAGTTGACAAAAAGTACAAGCGTTACATAATAAAGCCTTCGAAAATGAAGGAATCGAATTTTTTAAAGGAATCAGCATAAGCCTTTGGAGAATCTATTGTCCATGCAAAGGTGGGCACACGAAACAGATAGCGGTTTAAAAGGAAACTTAAATTAAAAGTATCCTTGTAACAAAAGGAAATGAAATCTGGTCGTGCTAAAATATTAGCCAGCAGATATTTTACAATAAAGCATAGGATGAAGCCGCCATCAGCTACTGGTTTTGTCAAATTGCCCGACAACTGTCCGCGAACAACATCGGGACGGTGAATACGATACCATACCAATGCCAGCGTATTAAAGGACTCAATGCAGTATTTCCCTTTATAATTGCGTAAGATTTCATCTACTAGCTGACAGGTTAACATATTAAAAACGGGAAGTTTTATTTCAATTAAAAGTGGAACCTGACCATTCACCAGCTTTAATACTTCAGAAAGTAATGGAATTTTACAATCGGTAGAAAGCAGTGTCAGTTCGCATAGTTCCCGATAAGTTTTTTCATTTACGTTCACATCAATGCCGCACATACGGCTTAAAGTGTTGTCGTGAAAAACCACTAGTTTGTTGTCTTTTGTAACTTGAACATCCAGCTCAATTCCATAACCGTTTTCCACTGCATTTGCAAAGGCGGGCAAAGAATTTTCGGGACAAGAAGCTTCGTTGGAAAACAATCCCCGGTGGGCATAGCACTTTCCCATATATTCTCTGGTAACTTTCCTTTTTGGAAAGCGGGGGGCAATAAAAATAAGATAGAGAAGTAAAAAAGCCAGAATACTTATCACATATGTCATACGGTAAAAACCCCTTTGTATTTTAATTTTCATTTTCATACCTACCTTAGCACAGTCGATTTGTGAAATCAATAACAAACAAAAAATCTTCAGAAAAGTTTAAAAATTTTTTACAGATTCCATATAGTAATTCCGTAACAAAAATGTTATAATATTGAAACAAGTAGCAACGATAAAATATTTGAACGGTAAACAATGGTGAAAATTACAATGGACATAAAAGAGAAAATAATTTCTTATGGAAAAGAACACCCAAAAGATAAAAAAATAGTCATCGCATTGCTTGCAGGGATTATTTTCGCGGAAAATATAAAGAAAGCAATTTTGTCTGGTATTAGAAAACAAAAGACCAGAAGAAAGAAAGTTTTGGCAGAGGTCGGGGACATGAATGAGTATGATGAACAGTTTGGTGGATCTCACACAAGTATAAGAAATGTTGAATATAATAGTGAGCAGGTAAAAAAACAGTTAAAGCCTGTAAACAGGGCAGTGATAGTACCGATTGCTTTAGTCTGTATGGCCGCTGTTGGCATGACTGCGGTTGCGGGAAATTCGATTCTTCCGGTAACAGTCAGCGCCAGAGAAAGTCTGGAGAATTCTGCTGCAGATACTAAGCCAGTAGTAAATTTGTTGGAACAATCAGAAGCACAGGAGATAGAACCGGCAGTAGTGACGAAAGCAGAAACACAGACCTCTGCTTCTGTGGATGAAAGTATTATTATTGATAATGAGGCATTGCCATGGAATTTAATTTTGGTCAATGATGATTATCCTATTCCGGAAAACTATCAGGTGGAGCTGGTATATGTGGAGGGAAAACAGGTAGATAAACGAATTGAGGAAGATTTAAAGGATATGCTGAAAGCAGCAAAGGCGGCCGGCATGAACTGTAAAATCTGTTCTGGCTATCGTACTTCTGCAAAACAGGAAAGTTTAGTGAAAAAAGATGTGCAAAAGTATAAAGCCAAAGGATATGATGAGGAAGAGGCCTTAAAATTGACCTATGAAGGTGTGGCTCCGGTAGACCATAGCGAACATCAGACAGGTCTTACAGTGGATATTGTCAGTGCTTCCCATCAGAGTCTGGATGCAGCTCATGCAGACACAAAAGAAGCCATTTGGTTAAAAGAGCATTGCATGGAATACGGATTTATTGTAAGATATATGGAGGGAAAAGAGGACATTACTCACAGAAAGGCGGAATCATGGCATTTCCGATATGTGGGAGTGGAAGCTGCAACCTACATTATGGAAAATGATATTACTCTGGAAGAATACCTAGAGGAGTACATAACGAAAAACTAAATTTATTCAATTAAAAAAATGGAGGACTAGAAATGTATTCATTAGACGAAGTAAAAGCAGTGGACATGGAAGTGGCACAGGCAATCGAAGACGAAGTAGCAAGACAGAACAGCCATATTGAATTGATTGCATCTGAAAACTGGGTCAGTAAGGCAGTTATGGCAGCAATGGGAAGTCCTATGACAAATAAATATGCAGAAGGTTATCCGGGAAAGCGTTATTATGGTGGCTGTGACTGTGTGGATGTAGTAGAAAATTTGGCAATCAAGCGTGCCTGTGAATTGTTTGGCTGTGATTATGCAAATGTTCAGCCTCATTCCGGGGCTCAGGCAAACCTTGCCGTATTTTTTGCTATGTTAGAGCCGGGAGATACTGTGATGGGGATGAACCTTGACCATGGCGGACATTTAACCCATGGAAGTCCTGTAAACATTTCAGGAAAATATTTCAAGATTGTTCCTTACGGCGTAAATGACGAAGGATTTATTGATTATGATAAATTAAGAGAAATTGCATTGGAAGCGAAACCGAAATTAATTGTGGCTGGTGCCAGTGCTTATGCTAGAACCATTGATTTTAAGAAATTTAGAGAAGTGGCAGATGAAGTTGGTGCATATCTTATGGTGGATATGGCTCACATCGCCGGACTTGTGGCGGCGGGGATACATCCATCACCAATTCCATACGCAGATGTAGTAACAACTACAACTCATAAAACATTGAGAGGACCTAGGGGTGGGCTGATTCTGGCAAATAGAGAAGCTGCAGAGAAATTTAACTTTAATAAGGCAGTGTTCCCAGGAATTCAGGGCGGTCCTTTGATGCATGTAATTGCAGCTAAGGCAGTATGTTTTGAAGAAGCTTTGAAACCTGAATTTAAAGAATATCAGAAGCAAGTTGCTTTAAATGCACAGGCATTATGCAAAGGATTACAAAAAAGAGGTATTAAGATTGTATCCGATGGAACAGATAACCACTTAATGTTAGTGGATTTGACACCATATGATCTTACAGGCAAAGAAATCGAAAAATTGTTAGATTCTGTTAATATTACATGTAACAAGAACACTATTCCAAATGATCCGAAATCACCATTTGTAACCAGTGGTATCCGTCTTGGTTCTCCTGCAGTTACTTCTCGTGGATTTAAGGAAGAAGACATGGATGTAGTGGCAGAAGCTATTGCAATGATGATTAAAGATGCATCTAAGACAGAAGAAGCAAAGGCTCTGGTGAAATCTTTAACAGATAAGTATCCGTTAGCATAAGAGGAAGTATTGCAAAATGCGGATTAGATAATAAAAAAGAAGGCGGAAGCATTTCAAAAAAGTGCTTCTGCCTTTTTGGCATCTACCATTGTTTCCGATAAACCATTGGAGTACAGCCTTCTAGTTTCCGAAATACTTTAGTAAAATAATTTGTATCTGGAATACCGCATTTGCCGGCAATTTCTTCGATTTTTAAGTCTGTAAACCGAAGCAGTGTCTTGGCATAGGTGATGCGGCAGGAAGTAATATGGCTGCCTACAGTAACCCCATAAGTATCCTTAAATTCTCTTGCCAGATAATATTTACTGATAAAAAAGTATTCTGCCAGCTGGCTCAGAGAAATATTTTCAGCAAAATGATTATCAATGTATTCCTTAATCTCTTTCATCTTAGATGAAACACCCTCCTGAGAGTCTCTTTGATTGTGGCTGATGCATAAAGTAAGCAAATCTGTAATGGATTTGTGAATCAAAAATTCCGAAGTAACATCCTTTTTCTGAGATAGCTGCATACACTGGTCAATAATAGAAGTAAAATCGGTAAAACTTTCCACATGAAATAAAATAGACGGAACCAGTGCATTATAATAAGTAAAAAAAGGAACAGCATCTTTGCCGTTGAAGTGAATCCACATAAGCTCCCAAGGATCCTCTTCACTGCTTTGGTGAGAATAAGAATTGGCACAATTAATAAAAAGACAGTCCTTTGGAGAAAGCAGATATTCCTGATTTTGATAAGTAAATTTTCCCTTGCCGGACAAAACAATTAGAAACAAATAAGAATCTAATTTTTCACGTTTCGATATATGACTTTTTAAGCTCTTTAAATATCCTGCTTCCTGCAGATACAGCAAATGTTTTCTGGCAAAGTCACTGGGGGTATTTAAAACACGGTTGGATTCGGTAATGTTTCCGGTATTTGAAAATGAAATGGGCTGTAACATGATTTCCTCCTTTGGGTAGTGGTGATTTTTTAATGTGTGGGTGGTTGGACAAAGGGAGGGCATAGGGCGGAATGGCTCCGGGGGATAAGAAGTTACGGGAATCCCTTTGCGTACCCTTTACCAGAATCCCCCAAAGGGACACTTAGAACCTTTCGCCCTCCGGAACCGCTGTCAGCCCTCCGGTACCCCCCGTCCCCCTGTCCAATATGCCCCATACCTTCCGCCCCACACCGTCACAGTCTATACCGCAATATTTTACTATAAAAAGTCAACACATGACATTTACTTCCTAATTATAGTATATTATACTGAAAAATGAAATACAAAAAAATGCTATTTATGCAAAGAAAGAGGTTGAAGATGAGTAAGGTAGCTTTAATTACAGGGATTACAGGTCAGGATGGCTCTTATTTGGCAGAGCTCTTGTTAGAGAAGGGGTATGATGTTCATGGTATTATCAGACGTCACAGCACTATCTGTACCGACAGAATTGACCATTTATACAACAATAAAGAATTAAGAGATAAGAGATTTTTCCTGCATCATGGAGATTTGACGGATTCTTGTAATCTTCTGTCTCTGATTAATAAGATAAAGCCAGACGAAGTGTATAATCTAGCGGCCCAGTCTCATGTGGCAGTTTCGTTTGAGGTGCCGGAGTATACGGCGGAAACTACTGGGGTTGGTACCATTCGTCTGTTGGATGCCATCCACCAGAGTGGATTACAATGTAAATTTTATCAGGCCTCCACATCAGAATTGTTTGGAGGAATTCCGGGAACTGCACCTCAGAATGAAAACACACCGTTTTATCCAAAGAGTCCCTATGGTGCGGCAAAATTGTATTCATACTGGATTACGGTAAATTATAGAGAGTCCTATGATATGTTTGCGTGCAATGGCATTTTGTTTAACCATGAATCGCCAAGACGCGGTGAAACCTTTGTTACGCGTAAGATCACAAGAGCCGTGGCAGATATTATGGCAGGAAATCAGGATACGTTGTATCTCGGAAATATGAATGCAAAACGTGACTGGGGGTATGCCGGGGACTATGTAGAAGGAATGTGGAGAATTTTGCAGCAGGACAAGCCGGGAGATTATGTGCTTGCTACCAATGAAACACATACGGTACGTGAATTTGTGGAATTAAGCTTTGCGGAAGTTGGCATTGAAATTACATGGCAGGGTGAAGGCGTGAATGAAAAGGGAATTGACAAGAAGACAGGTAAGGTTTTGGTTGCCGTTAATCCAAGATATTTCCGTCCGGCAGAAGTGGAACTGCTTTGGGGAGATGCCACTAAGGCAGAAACAGAACTGGGCTGGAAGCGCAAAGTAAGTTTTAAAGAACTGGTGGCCATGATGGTGGACAGCGATATGAGAGAACTGGCAGGAATCAGTGCCAAAGAATTTCGTGAAAAGAATGCATAAAGGTAAAAGTTTTTTAGGAGGATAAAAAATGGAAAAAAATGCAAAAATATATGTGGCGGGACACAGAGGAATGGTTGGTTCTGCTATTGTAAGAGAACTGCAGAAAAAGGGATATACTAATATTATTACCAGAACATCAAAAGAGTTGGATTTAAGAAGACAGGAGCAGGTGGAAGCATTTTTTGAGGCGGAACAACCGGAATATGTGTTTCTTGCGGCGGCAAAAGTAGGCGGAATTATGGCAAATAGCAAACATCCGGCAGATTTTATGTATGATAATATGATTTTAGAGATGAATGTAATTCATTCCGCTTATGAGAATAAGGTAAAAAAGTTAATGTTTTTGGGAAGCTCCTGCATTTATCCGAGAATGGCGCCTCAGCCTATGCCGGAAAGCTGCCTCTTAACTTCCGCCTTAGAACAGACCAATGAAGCATATGCTTTGGCAAAAATCTCAGGTTTAAAGTACTGCGAATATTTGAATAAGCAGTATGGCACCGATTATATCAGCGTAATGCCTACGAACCTGTATGGGCCAAATGACAATTATCATCCGGAACATTCTCATGTATTACCTGCATTGATCCGACGTTTTCATGAGGCAAAGGAAAATAAACTGGAAGAGGTGGTTATCTGGGGAACCGGTACACCTCTCCGGGAATTTTTATATGTAGATGATCTGGCAGAAGCCTGTGTTTACTTAATAAATAATTATTCTGGCAGTGAAACGGTGAATCTTGGCACAGGAAAAGAAGTGACGATTAAGGAGTTGGCTGAAATCGTAAAAGATGTGGTGGGATATGAGGGAAAACTTACCTTTGATACCACAAAACCGGACGGTACGCCAAGAAAATTGCTGGATGTAAGTAAATTAGAGGAACTGGGCTGGAAATATCATACAGAGCTAAAGGATGGAATTAAGCTTGCATATGAGGATTTCCTCCATAGTAAGATTCGTGCAGAAAGGTAAAAAAAATGAAGAATACAGCATTGATTATGGCTGGAGGACGTGGGGAACGTTTCTGGCCGCGAAGCAGAAAAGATCTGCCAAAACAGTTTTTGTGTCTTACCGATGACGGAAAGAGTATGATTCAGCTTACTGTAGAAAGAATCCGTGGGCTGGTGGATATCGAAGATGTGTATATTGCTACGAACCAGAATTATAAGAACTTGGTAATGGAGCAGTTGCCGGAACTTCCGGTGGAAAATATTCTCTGCGAACCGGTAGGAAAAAATACCGCACCGTGTATCGGTTTAGGCGCAGTGTATATTGCACAAAAATATCAGGATGCCATTATGATGGTATTGCCTTCAGATCATTTAATTAAGCACAATAAAATGTTTTTGAAAACATTAAAGGATGCTATTGAAATTGCAGAGGAAGGCAGGAATTTAGTGACACTTGGCATCACTCCCACTTATCCGGAAACTGGCTATGGCTACATTAAATTTGATGGGGAGGCTGTTTGCGGAAACGGATATGCAGTAGAAAAATTTGTGGAAAAGCCAGATTATCAGCTGGCAAGAGAATATTTAAATTCTGGAGAATATCTGTGGAATAGTGGTATGTTTGTATGGAAGGTATCTTCTATTTTAGATAATATTCAGAAATTTATGCCTGCTACCATGGAGGGACTGAACCGTATTAAAGCAGCTATTGGAACAGAAGCACAGCAGGAAGTCTTAGTAAAAGAATTTACGGAGTTCGAGTCAGAATCTGTGGATTATGGAATTATGGAAAAAGCGGATCATATTTTCATTATTCCAGGGGCATTTGGCTGGGATGATGTGGGAAGTTGGAATGCCGTAGAGCGTATTAAGCAGACCAATGAATTGGGCAATACAGTAACCGGCAACATTATTACGATTGATACCAAAAACTGTATTATTGAAGGACATGATAAATTGATTGCCACAGTTGGTTTAGAAAATCTTGTGATCGTAGATACGGAGGATGCTACATTAATCTGTAATAAAAATAATACTGGTGATATAAAAAAAATATTGGAAAATCTTCGAATCTGCAATCGGACGGAATATATTTAGAGTTATAATGAAAATACAAGAACTCAGGGGAGAAGGCTGTTGCTATTGATAAATTTGTCCCAAAACGAGGAGTGCCCCAAACGTCTTTCGACGCTGGGGCTATTATGAAAAAAATTATCTATGTGTGTAATGAAAACACTATCTGTAACTCATCTCTAAGTTGTATTTAGTATAGCAAGTGCTTATGAACAAACTATGAACAAGCTGTGAAAATATTGTAAAAAATATACAAAAGAATTGTGGATAATAAGTAAAAATGAAACAAAATACACAAAGAGGAAAGTAGATTTGAGGGAAATTAAAAAAATTATTACTAATCAAAGGGAAAAAACAAAAAACGGTGTCATTCTTTGGTTGACGAATCAATAAAAATATGTAAAATTATATAGTAGAATAAATTAAAAAATACAAGGAAAGAAGGAAGATTATGCCGAATAATCAGAAAATATATGTAGTAGGACATAAAAATCCAGATACGGATTCCATCTGTTCTGCTATTTGTTATGCGGAATTAAAAAGAAGAATCACAGGAGAAGTTTACGAAGCAAGAAGAGCAGGCAATGTAAATGAGGAAACACAGTATGTACTGGATTACTTTGGTGTAAAGGCACCGGAACTTTTGCCCAATGTATATACACAGGTCAAAGATATGCAGATTCAGAAATTAAACGGAGTTGATTCCGGCATTTCCATGAAAAAAGCATATACATTAATGAGAAGTGAAAGTGTTGGCACACTGCCGATTACCAGTGAAGACGGAAAACTGGAAGGTCTGATCACGATTGGTGATATCGCAAAATCATATATGGCAGATTATGATAATAATACATTGGCAGAAGCACGCACACAATATAGAAATATTATTGACACCATTGACGGAAAAATGCTCACAGGAAATGAACATGCGTTCTTTATGCATGGAAAAGTGGTAGTCGCAGCGGCTACGCCCGGAGTGTTAAAATCATATATCAGCGAAGATGATCTTGTAATCGTGGAAGACAGCAAAGAAGCCATGAATTGTGCATTGGAAAATAATGCAAGCTGCATTATCGTATGTGAGGATGCAAAGGTGGATGAAGATATTATTGCAAAGGCAGGAGAAAAAAGCTGTGTAATTATATCCACATCTCATGATGCCTTTACAGCAGCACGGTTGGTAAACCAAAGTGTTCCGATTAAGAGATTTATGACAAAGAATGGAGTTGTAAGCTTTCGGGTTGACGAGCCTTTGGAAGAAGTAAAAGGTGCTATGACAAAGTTTAGATATAGAGATTTTCCAATCTTAGATGAAAACGGAAAATATGTGGGAATGCTTTCTAGAAGAAGTCTGTTAAAAGCAGATAATAAGAAAGTAATTTTAGTGGATCACAATGAACTGACACAGACGGTGGACGGAATCAAAGATGCTGAAATTTTGGAAGTGATCGATCATCATAAGATTGGTGATGTATCCACAGCGTCCCCAATTTATTTTAGAAATCAGCCGGTGGGATGCACAGCAACAATCGTTTATCAGATGTATCAGGAAAACAGTCAGGAAGTAACGAAAGAAATTGCGGGATTGCTATGCTCTGCTATTATTTCAGATACATTGATGTTCCGTTCTCCAACTTGTACACCAGTGGATAAAGAAGCTGCGTTAAAACTGGCTGAAATTGCAGGTATTAATGTGGAAGAATACGCAATGGCAATGTTTAAGGCAGGAAGCAATCTCTCTGACAAAACACCGGAAGAAATTTTTTATCAGGATTTCAAAAAATTTAGTACAGACGATGTAAACTTTGGTGTAGGGCAGATCAGCTCCATGGCAGCAGATGAATTGTTTGAAATCGCAGAACGTTTAAAACCATATATTGAAAAAGCATGTGAGGAACAAGGGTTAGATATGATTTTCTTCATGTTGACAGATATTTTAGAAGAATCTACCAACTTAATTTATGCAGGTGACAAAGCAGGAGAGTTTGTAGAAAAAGCATATGGAGTTCCAAGGGAAGCAGGAGATTACTATAAATTAACAGGCGTGGTATCCAGAAAGAAACAGTTGATTCCTGCATTTATGGCAGCACTTCAGTAGAGGCACTGTTATGGCAAAACAGGAATGGAAGCCAGGAAATATGCTTTACCCTTTGCCGGCGGTCATGGTCAGTGTGGCGGACAAGGCAGGACATTTCAATATTATAACCGTGGCATGGGCAGGAACGGTATGTACCAATCCTCCTATGCTTTCTATATCGGTAAGACCAGAGAGATATTCTTACCATATGATAAAAGAAACAAGAGAATTTGTGGTGAATTTAACTACGGAATCTTTGGCATATGCGACGGACTATTGTGGAGTGCGGTCGGGCAGGGATGTGGACAAATTTCAGGAGATGGAACTGACACCGGAGAAAGCTTCTAAGGTGAAAGCTCCCATGATTAAAGAAAGTCCGGTAAATATTGAATGTAAAGTGAAAGAGGTATTAGAGCTTGGTTCCCACCATATGTTTTTGGCAGAAGTGGTGGGGGTTCATGTAGATGAAAACTATATGAATGAAAAGAATAAGTTCGAACTATCCAAGGCAAAGCCTATAGTATATTCTCATGGAGAATATTATGGTTTGGGAAAAGTACTGGGTACTTTTGGATATAGTGTCAGAAAAAAGAGTACCAAAGGGAAAAAAGCACAGAAAAAAAAGAAATAGAATATGTTATAGAAAAGAAATATGCAAAGCATAGATAATTTTGCTTTGCATATTTTTTTGCTTTTTTAGAAATAATAAGAGGGAATAAATTGTAAGGTAACAGGTGATGAAATGAAAAAGGAAACTGTGTATTTGAAATTGGAGCGGGATGTAAAAGTAATTAATTATGATGTGATGCTCAGTGATGTAGCGGCAATCAGCTGTAATGATAATACATTGGCGGCAAAAATAAAATGTATAAAATTATTTCAGATTCATGCAGAAAAATCAAAACGTGAGATTATTTCTGTGATTAAAGTGGTGGACAGTATCATTCGGGAATTTCCGGATGCAGAGATTCAGAGTATTGGAGAAATGGAATGTGTCGTGGAATATGTGGGAGATAAAAAGAAGCATAAGATATGGGATATGATAAAAATAATTTTTGTATCGCTGACTGCCTTTTTTGGAGCAGCATTTGCTATTATGACATTCAATGAAGATGTGTCAGTGACAGATGTATTTGGTAAGCTGTATACACTCGTATTTGGTGCAATGCCCGAAGGGCCAGGGCTTTTGGAATTGTCATATTCTATTGGTTTAGCTATGGGAATCATTCTTTTTTATAATCATATTGGTGGAAGAAGAATTACAAAGGATCCCACACCTATTGAGGTGCAGATGAGAATGTATGAAAATAATGTAAATGATGCATTGGTAGAGACTGCAAATAGAAAGGGGGAACTTCTTGACGTTGATTAGGAATTTAATTATGATTGTGATCGGTTTATCCAGCGGAGTCATAGTATCTGGCGGAATGTTTACGGCATTGTTTACAGTGGGATTAATTCCTAGATTTGCTGGAAAAACTCATACAGGTTCTCATGTGATGATATATGAGACAGCGGTGGTTTTCGGAACAATTTTGGGAAATTTAATTGGTATGTATGAATATTCCCTGCCTTGTGGAAATCTATTGCTGGGAATGTTTGGACTTTTCTCGGGAATCTTTGTGGGATGTTTAGCGCTTGCCATCGCAGAGGCGTTCAATGGAATTCCCATTTTTGCAAGACGGATTAATTTTCGACGGGGACTGGGAATTTGGATACTGGCATTGGCAATTGGAAAAAGCATTGGAAATATTATATATTTTTTTAATTTCCAGTAGCAAGATAGAGGGTTATGATTTTGCAGGAAGAAACAAATAATTGTAGGAAAAGAGGAATATAGACTTATGAATGAAATGCAAAAACAGAAATATAACGATTATGTGGAGCAGGTAACACCAAAAACCAATCTAATCTGTAATATGGTGAAAGCATTTATTACAGGTGGAATTATCTGTGTGATTGGGCAGGGCATTTTGAATTTTTGCTACGCACATGGATTGGACAAGGATACTTCAGGCAGCTGGTGCTCCATGTTGCTAGTATTATTAAGTGTGGTGCTTACTGGCTTTAATTTGTTTTCAAAGATTGTAGACTTTGGCGGGGCGGGGGCATTAGTGCCAATTACTGGTTTTGCAAATTCGGTGGCGGCGCCGGCAGTGGAGTACAAAACAGAAGGCCAGGTATTTGGAATTGGATGTAAGATATTTACAATTGCAGGTCCGGTAATATTGTACGGTATTGTTACAAGCTGGGCAGTAGGATTGATTTATTGGTTTTTGAAAGTGTTGGGGGTGATATAATGAGCAGAGAAGAGGATATGCCATTGGGCTTAGGGTTTGGCCTAGCCATGAATGAGCAGGCAATGAACAGCTTTTCCTCTATGACAGATCCGGAAAAAAGACAGGTGATAGAAGCGGCAAGAAGTGTTCAGTCAAAAGCAGAAATGGAAAGTCTGATTCAGGATATTGCCAAAATGTCATAGCATGTATAGGAAGCATAATGCAAAATGAAATATATTGAAAAACAATAGAGATAAAAGTGAAAAAATGTTACAAAAAAGCAATGCCTTGTATAAAGATAAGACATTGCTTTTTTAATGAATTAAATTGAATTAAAACAGTCGTTTCGAAACCGTTTATTCAATTTAGGGTAAAAACTTCGGGAAACAGGAAGTGCAATAGTATTGTCCAAAACTACATTGTAATTTTTTACAAAGGTGATGTGAGAATAATTTACAATATAGCCCTGATGCACCTGTACAAATTTCTGCATATCCAATTGGTTTTTCAATTCCTTAAAAGTTTGATATATGGTATAAGGTTTCTCTAAAGTATGTAAAATTGCCTGATTTCTACGTTTTTCAATGTACAGAATTGAAGCAAATGGAATATGAAAAATTTTTCCTAACATGTTGAATGTAAGATATTTTTCGTCTGCAGTCATTCTGTCAACTAAATAGTCCACTGTTATAATCGCACGATTCATCTTTTTCTTCAAATCACTATAATTATAAGGCTTTAAAAGATAAGCAAGTGCATCAACTTCAAAAGCCGAAAGCGCAAAGTGGGGGTGATTTGTAGAAAATAAAAGAACCGTATGGGTGTCTATTTTTCTGATTTCTTTTGCAATATCCGTTCCTAAAATTTTTTGTCCATTTATGACACCAAGTTCTACATCCAGAATAATTATGTGATAGAGGTTATGATTATTAAGACTGTCTATTAAATCCAATCCGGTGTTAAAATGAGAAGTTTTTAACTCTACCCCAGTTTCATCCTGATATGCGTCAAGGTATTCACAAATTTTTTGACGAAAGAGTGATTCATCATCACAAATAGCAATAGAGTAAGCCATATATCCTCCTAATGATTGTAAGTTACTTTTTAAAATGATAACGTACATTTAAGGAAAAATCTACCGTATTTTGAAAAACAGAAAACTGTTTCCTTTTCAAAAAATAACATAATAAGACAAAAAAAGAAATAGGAAAAGTATAAATCGACGTTTATTTGGGATGAAATGCGGCATAAAATATATAAATAAAATAATATTATTAAAACAAATTAAAAGTAGTTGCAAGAGGAGAAAGCTACATATACATATAAAAAACCCAAAGGCATTATTTCTGGTCAATAAATATTGCATTTTTCCGCAAATTGCTTATAATATAAATTAGAAAATAAAAATATTCTCACGTTGTTTTCTTACCCAATTGGTGTAAAAATGGTGTGGTAAGCCAAAAAAAGCAATGTCTTGGGTAAAGAGCAAGGCATTGCTTTTTTGATGCATTAAATTGTATGAAAACAATCATTTCGGAACCGTTTGTTCAATTTGGGGTAAAAACTGCGGGAAACAGGAAGTGTAATGGTATCATCCAAAACCACATTGTAATTTTTCACAAAGGTGATGTGAGAATAATTCACAATATAACCTTGATGTACCTGTACAAATTTCTGCATATCCAGCTGCTTTTTCAGTTCCTTGAAAGTTTGATATATGGTGTAATGTTTTTCTAAGGTATGTAAAATTACTTGGTTTTTATGTTTTTCGATGTACAGAATAGAAGCAAAAGGGATATGAAAATTCTGCCCTGACATTTGGAATGTAAGGTACTTTTCATCTGAAGTCATCCTGTCTACTAAGTAGTCTACTGTTATGACCGCTCGATTCATTTTTTCTTTCAGATCACTGTAATTATAAGGCTTTAAGAGATAAGCAAGTGCATCAACTTCAAAAGCCGAGAGCGCAAAGTGGGAGTGATTCGTAGAAAATAGAAGAACCGTGTGAGTATCTAATTTTCTGATTTCTTTCGCAATATCTGTCCCTAATATTTCTTGTCCATTTATGATACCAAGTTCTACATCCAAAATGATAATGTGATAGAGGTTGTGGTGTTTTATACTATCTAATAAATCCAATCCGGTGTAAAAATGAGAAGTTTCTAACTCTATCTCGGCTTCACTCTGATATGTATCGAGGTATTCACAAATTTTTTCATGAAAGAGTGATTCGTCATCACAAATAGCAATAGAATACGCCATATATCCTCCTAGTCATTGTATGTTATTTTTTTAAATGATAACGTACACGTAAAGAAAAATCAATTGCCGTAAATTAATTTCTGGAAGAAACGACAGATTCTTTCAATGCTACCGCCATAACTATCACGTCCACCTTTTACTTCAGCAATTTCAGAAGTTGAAAGTGGTGCAATATGTGAGCTAAATGTAATATTTGCTAAATGAGTTTTTTGGTTATTCATGTATGTTCCTCTCCTTTCTGAATATTTGAAAAACAATGAATATTGTTTCATGTCAGAAATTAGCATAAAAAAGCGAAAAAGAAAATAGGATAAGGATATATCGACGTTTTGGAGTGATAAATGGCATTGAGAAAAATAAAAATAAAATATACGTATATAAAAGGAGAAAATGCATGAGAATAATATGTAGTGTAATGATAATTATTATGACCTGGATTATCTATTATGTATGCTGTACGATAGTTTTGAATCCGAGATGGAAAGGTAAAATCGGGTCATTAAATTATGCAATATATGTGTGTATAAACTTAGTTGCTATAGAAATACTGGATAATAGCGACATGACATTTATTTTTGAAATTTTAATGCCCATTATATTTTTCAAAGGAAAAGTTTTAAAAAAAGAGATTATTTACTGGGCATCGGTGGTAGTTACCTCTTTCCTTGTACTATTTATAGATGCAATCATATGTAAAGTGATGGCAATTAGCAGCATGGAAATTGTAGAATATAGAATAACCGCAAGAATGGTCTTTGTGTTGGCATTGTTAATTTGCTATTACCTAGTTTCTTTTTTAAAGATAAAAATTGATAACCGTTTCGCACTAATTCGCACGCCATCGCTGCTTCATTTTATTGTGGTAATGTTTATGCTGGTTACTATCATCTGTTTTCTAGTACAGATTTACAAGTATGAACTGGCAGAAGAAGTACTTGAGGGAATTGAGGATGCTACCTGCGGAATCTTTATATTAGTAATTATTATAGAGATGATTTCTTTTGAAATTCTCAAAAGTGCTATCTTTCAAGCGAAAAGATACGCAGAAGAAAAGACAAAACTAGAAATGTATGAAATGCAGAGAAACCATTATCGGCTGACCACAGAACAAATTAAGAAGTTGTCTGCTTTGCGTCACGATTTTAAAAATCACTTATATGTGATTGCAGAAAGAATCCGCAGGTCAGAATATGAGGAGGCAATTTCCTATATTGATAAGATAGGTGCGTGTACCGAAGAGGCAAGCACCATTGTGGTGGCGGAGAATGAAATACTATCAACTATATTGACGGTTAAAAATACGATTTGTAAAAATAATGACATATCATTTGATTATGAAATAAACTGTGGCAAAATACATATAGAAGATATGGACTTAAATACAGTGGTGTCAAACCTGTTGGATAATGCTATTGAAGCCAGTGAAAAATGTGAAATGAATCAGCGGAAAATAGTATTTAAAATTAAAGAGATAAAGCAGTTTCTGGCGATTGAATGTAGCAATACATGTAAAATGAAAGAGACAGCAAAGAAACACATATTTCAAACCACGAAAGAAAATAAAGAAGAACATGGATATGGAATTGAAAATATAAAAGAGACGGTAGAAAAGTATGGTGGACAGGCAGAGTTTACCTGCCAATCGGGAGTCTTTTATGCCAAAATCATGGTGGAAAATAATTTGTATTGATTGCCGAATATCACATAAAAACGTCGAAATAACACATAATGCTTCTGGCACCCAAATAATTGTGCTACATTTACTCCTATCAAAAAGGATAGGAGAATGTTATGGGATATACATATGTAAAACAACATGACACTACAGACTGCGGAGCAGCTTGTATGGCGATGATTTGCTCCTACTATAAAAAACATACTAGTTTGACTTTGCTTAGAGATTTAATGGGAACAGATGACTGCGGAACAAATCTGATGGGAATGCAGCATTGTGCCAAAACGCTGGGATTTAATTCTCAGGCGGTACGGGTGGACAAAGAGGGCTTTTTCAGTAAGTATCCATTGCCGGCGGTGGCCAATATTGTCACAAAGAAAGGTTTTTCTCATTTTGTGGTAATATTCAAAATAAACAATGATCGAGTAATTATCGGTGACCCTGCCAAACGAATTTTGTCGGTAAAAATAGATGAGTTTTTTCAGAAATTTACCGGTATTTTAATGTTGTTGGAGCCAGGGGAAGAATTTACAGCAGAAAAAAAGAAGAGAAAGAGCATTTTCTCCTACTGTAAACAATGGCTGTATCCACACCGGAAGCTATTTCTAGGGGGCGTGGCTGCTATGGCAGCGGCATTAATTTTGCAGCTGTCAGTAAGTGTGTTTTATTACATTATATACAATAAAGTACTACCTTCTGGCAGCACCGATACGCTGTTATTCTGTCTGGCAATTTTTCTTGTGGTGGTTTTAGCGCAAAGTGCTGTTGTTTTTTTACAAAAATGGCTAATAAGTAAGCTTTCAAAGAAAATAGATATACCTTTGATGTCAAGGTATGTGGAACACATTTACCATCTTCCGGTAAGATTTTTTGCTACCCGTAGAACAGGTGATATGGTCAATCGTGTATCAGATGCTTTTGCAATTAAGGAATTATATACTCAGACGGCGCCTGCTTGTATAGTGAATCTTGGGATGGTGCTGTTAAGTGGATTAGTAATGTTTCAGGTAAACAGTAAGCTGTTTACGGTGTGCGTGTTGATGAATGGCTTTATTGCTATATGCATACTCTTTACCCAAAAAAAGCTAGGAAACTGGAAAGAAAAGCAGGTACAGCAAAGTTCAGAGGTATCCTCTCAGATGGTGGAGGGGATTTTTGCTATGGAAACTTTGAAAGCAAATGCCGGAGAAAAAGCGCAGATACAGTCTATAAAATCAGAGTACGGAAAGCTAATCGAGTTAGAGTACAAAATGGGAAAGTTATGTAATTTACAGCACAGCCTGCAGGAAGTTATATCTGGTGCAGGAAATTTGTTATTTTTATATTATGGAATTACGCAGATGATGAATGATCGTCTGTCACTGGGAAGTATGATGGCATTTATGGCTTTGTCCGGATTGTTTCAGGAACCGTTTCAGCAATTGACACAGATGCGGTATGCTGTAAAAGAAGCGGATATTTCTATAAAAAGAGTGGCAGAAGTACTGGAATATCCGGTGGAGGAAAATGAGGAACTGAAGCAGCTGTCTGATATTCAAGGGAATGTGGCGTTTGAGCATGTAACCTTTCGATATGGTGTGGGAGAACCTGTGTTGCAGGATATTAGTTTTCAGATTCCCAAAGGAAAAAAAGTGGCTCTAGTAGGCGGCAGTGGAAGCGGAAAAAGTACCATTGCCAAGCTTCTGTTAAGATATTATGATACGGAGCAGGGAGATGTATTTATTGAGGGAACCAGTGTCAAGCAGTATTCGCACAGTTCCATAAGAGAAGGTATTGCATATGTACCGCAAACAATGCAGCTGTTCTCAAAAAGCATTTATGACAATATTCGTATCAGCAGACCGGGGGCTACCGATGAAGAAGTGATCGAGGCTGCAAAAAGTGCAGGGGCTCATGAATTTATTTCCCGCTTGCCCAAGCAGTATGATACCTGTTTAGAAGAAGGGGGAACTGGCTTAAGTGTGGGAGAAAAACAAAGAATTGTACTGGCAAGAGCTTTTTTGAAAAAAAGCAGTTTTTGGATTTTGGATGAAAGCACCAGTAATTTAGATTACCGCACAGAACATGAAGTTTTTTCTAGAATTTACAAAGAATATCCAAATGCATCCATGTTGATTATAGCCCATCGTTTGGCTACGGTCAGAGAATGTGATGAAATACTGGTGTTAAATAAGGGAAGAATTGTGGAACGGGGAAATCATGAAGAACTGCTTAAGGCGGGCGGTTATTATTCCGAACTTTGGGGGATGCAGACATGTTGAAAACAGTATATTTATTTAAAAATATAATATTATTGGAATAAAAAATGTAAATAAAATGAAATGATAAAAATTGACAAAATAAAAATGATGGGTTAGTATATTGAACGAAAAATAAAATTAGGAGGGAAAAATGAAGAAAAAATTAATAAAAGTAGTGATGAGTGGATTGGCAGGCATAATGATTATAGGTTCAGTGTATATTCCGACTAATGGAATGACATTATTTTATGCGAACAAAGGAAGAAGAAATACAAAAGTGTTTGTGGAAGCAAAATTTACACCAAATGTAAAAACCACTTCTACGGAATATGGTCTTAAAAAAGGAAAATATGTAAAAAAAGTTACCATCAGACTGAAGGAAGGAAGCTACAATAAGACAAAATCGGATACGAAAGGTTATTTAATTAAATTGGAAAAAACAAATAATCCTACAAAAACATCTAGTGGTTCATGGACTTGGACATATAAATAAGTTATAAAGAAAATAATGTTAGGGCAATGAAATGTCCTAACATTATTTGGGTTAAGGAGCATTCCTGTAATTCAGAAATAATGCCAATTGAATAAAAGAAAACCTCGAAGTACAATTAAGGTGTTCATCTTGGCGGATGAAAAA
>CASEML010000063.1 GCA_949289145.1 uncultured Eubacteriales bacterium
GGCTTCTTTCCACGAATCAATATTTGTATTGATTGCCTGCAAATTCTGTTTTAGAGATGTATATAAAGCAGCGTTATATTGCTGTTCTTCCAAATGTTCCAACAAATAAATAGAGAAAATATCTATAGCTAGAAGAAGCATAGTACAGCCTAATAACTTTGTTGCGTACTGAGGTTCTTCCATCAGGATGAAAGACAAGTAAAACGATACACACAATACACATACCGGAAAAGCTAGAATACGCAAATTACTTTGCCAAGAAGCATCTCTATACCGACAATAACTGCGGCAGATTGCTACAACAATAATCAACTCTGCTACTTTAATAAGTGTATATAACAAATAAAAATTTTCCGGTTGTTTGCATTTCTCTCCCCACAAAAATGATGCAATAGAAATAAATAGTAAATCCATGATAGCCCAATATGAAAATTGAAACACAGAAAGAAAGATCCCATTGGTTATAGGCACCTGATAGATGTACCTTCCCCATAGAAAAATTAATAGGACTACAATTGCATACTTTATGTAAGGCTTTTCTTGAAAGCAATAAATTGCACAGCAGTCCAACAAGTAAAAACATATATTCGCTATATACCGTTTTATTCTGCTTACTTTTGCTGTAAGAAAATGCTCTGCAAAATAGAAAAGCGCCAGCGCCTCCAAGAAAATCGGAACAAATTTGATCAGAATATCATTCTTCATCATAAGTGTTTCTCCTTCCAGGATAGAAAAAGCTGACGTTTTTCCTGAAAATCAGAAATAGATGTTTTTAGTTCTTCCTTTGTTTTAAGGACTGCATGGTAGTTTGCCATTTTTCGAATATATTCCATATTTACAAGATAGCTCTTCTGGATCTTCAAAAAGCCTTTATCCTGCAGCTGCTTCTCATAGAATGAAAGCAAGCCCAAGCATTCTATATGCACTGTTTTGCCAAATTCATATAAATAAAACAAGGTGTGCTTTTTTGACGTTCCTTCCAAATAAACAATTGATTTCAAACGGACACACTTTTCCCCGTCAATTGTTTTTACCCAGATTGATTCCTGATTTGAATATAGTTTTTCTTGAATATTCATTAAACATTCTGGAAGTTCCTCATCAAGTTTGCTCTTCAGAAGATAACGGAATGCATTGACTTTATAGCCAGATGGAGCGTAGTCGATAAATCCTGTAACAAAAACCAGAAGCAAATCAGCATACCGTTGCCTGATTTGCTTTGCGGCTTCCAATCCATTGATCTCTGGCATTTCAATATCAAGGAACAGAACATCCACTGTCGAAAAATCCAATTCCAATAAAGTTTGAGCATCAATCTGTCGGCAATGGTACTCCCAGTCATTCAGCACACATTGATCCTTGATACGTTCTTCAAGCTGCATAGCAAACAATGGATCATCGTCACAAATAACGCAATTCACTTGCCAAGCCCTCTTTTTTCTTTTTCTTACCATACACTTCCTCCTGCTGTCAAGTATGAATTTGATTGGCTTTGAACCGTATTTGCACATACTAACAGCAATTATATACGCTATAGATTAAATTTTCAATCCATAGTCGCTTCATTTGCCATACCATAACATGTAAAATAACATCATAGCATTGTGTGGTGAGTGAACAGGTCCGTAAAAAGTAGACAATAGACAAAAAACCTCCCCGTGTAGGATAATGGAACTACACGAGGAGGTTTTGCTATGCCCAGAAAATACACGAAAATAAATCAATATGAGAAAGAAATTCTGCAATGGAAAAGCGAGGGTATTACCAAC
>CASEML010000064.1 GCA_949289145.1 uncultured Eubacteriales bacterium
TTACTTTAGCACCTATAAAAGTTCGTCATATGTCAAAAGAAGACGCTGAAAAGGTTGCAATGGAGCTTTTGACAAAGGTCGGTCTTGCAGATAAAGCATCAGCTTACCCTCGTGAATTATCCGGTGGTCAGCAGCAGCGAGTGGGAATTGCCAGAGCACTGGTGATGGAACCGGATTTGCTGCTGTTTGATGAACCTACCTCAGCATTAGATCCTGAGTTGGTAGGGGAAGTGCTAGAAAGTATTCGACAGGTGGCAAAAACCGGAATCACTATGGTGATCGTGACTCACGAGATTGCTTTTGCCAAGGAAGCAGCTACCAGAGTAATTTTTATGGAAGGCGGCGTAGTAGTAGAGGACGGCACACCGGAGCAGGTCATTGATCACCCAAAACAGGAAAGGACACAGGAATTTTTGTCCCGTATTAACGGTTAAGGGTGATTTGACATAAGAAACTAAGAGGTAACAGTTCAGCCATGATATGTCATACAAGTGCATTATGTTTACATAAAATGCACTTGTATGACATATCATGAGCGGAACGCCTGTATATGAGCAAAAGCAGCTGCGAAGCGGCGGAAAGCACGTAGTGCGGTTTTGCGAATGGCGTGTGCTGAACTGTTACACTAAGAGCATCACAACAAGGAGGTAATTGACATGAGAAAGAGAAGATTTAGTAAGAAGATGGCAACAGTGACAGCTGCAATAATGATTGCAGGAGTATTGACAGCATGTGGAGGCTCTAACGCAGAAACAGCAGATACCACAGATACAATAGATACATCAGAAAGTACCGAGGCAGAAAATACAAGTTCTTCCGAAACAAGCATTGCAGGAGTGAAGGAGAATGGAGATGGTACTTATGAAGTGACCGTAGCAGTATTAGACGGAATGGCACCATACACTTACACCGATGAAAATGGTGAAATGCAGGGATATGATTATGAATGGATGCTGGCAGTGGATGAGAAGCTGGAAAATTACACCTTTAAATATGTATCTGTCAGTGCAGATGCGGCGGCAGCAGCAATTCAGGCAGGAACCTATGCGTTTTCAGCCTCCGCTCATTTTGTAACTCCGGCAAGAATGGAGAACTATATTTTAAGTATTCCACAGTCCTATTATCCGGTCAATTTAGTATCCCGGACAGAAGATAGTTTTACCAGCTTTGAAGAACTAGACGGTAAAGTGTTAGTTCCCAATCCGCCAAACGATGGACTTTCTATTGTATTAAATCAGATGGCAGAAGAATATCCTGATGTACATTATACACAAGAGCCCACCTCAGAATATATTCCCTATCTGGACGGTTTACAAGATGTAATTAAGGGAAGATACGACTGTTGGTTTGGCGGAGAAACCATGTACAATGATCTGATCGCAGCAGATCCTACTTTGGCAGAAAGCAGCTTTTGCTCAGAGCCGATTACAACAGCCAGCTGTGTAGCTGTGATCAACAGCAATCTGACAGATTTAAGAGAAGCGATTAATCAGGCAACCTGTGAGTTGTATGCAGAGGGTACACTGGCTGAATTATCAGAAAAGTGGCTGGGAAAAGATTATTTTAAGGTAGCAGAAGATACCAATTCCTTATTTGATTATGCAAATTATTCAGCAGATCAGGCTGACTGGTATAAGGAATAGAGTTTGTATATAGGCAAAAGCGGAGGTGAGCACAGTGACGGAATCATTACAAATTATCTGGCATTATCTGCCGGCACTTTTAAAGGCATTGCCAACCACATTTTATCTATTAATCGTATCTGTGTTAATAGCAGCAGTTTTAGGATTTTTCTTAGCTTGGGCTAAGATTGGAAAAAACAAAATAACAAAAGCATTATCCAGTATATTTATTTCTTTTATGCGGGGAACCCCAATGATGGTGCAAATTTTGCTGGTGTTTATAATGATTCCGGTTTTTGCCAGTAATCATAACATTGATACCAGCACTTGGAGCCCTTCCGTTTATGCAATCATTGCTTTTTCGCTGAATATGGCAGCATTTTTTGCAGAAATTTATCGTTCCGCATATATTTCACTGGACTACAGGCAGATTGAGGCAGCACAAAGCCTTGGTATGGGAAAAGTTCAAATTTTTCGCAGGGTGATCCTGCCACAGGGGGCGGCTACAGCCCTCCCCAATCTGACTAATATGTCACTGGAGTTAATGAAAAACACTTCCATTGCAGCAGTAATTGGCGTGTATGACATTTTAGGACGTGCCAGCCAGCTGGCGAAAAACAATTACGGCGTGGGGCAGATGGAGCTTTATATGACGGTGGCAGTACTGTTCTGGCTGATTGGGCTAATTATTTTAAGTATTTCCAATGCAGTTACTGCAAGATTGAATCGTGGAAATCCCGCAAACAGAAAGCGCAGCCTGTTTGGTGCGAGAGGTTAGGAGGAATCAGATATGTATCTAGTCACATGTTTTGAAAAAATATTTACAGGCTTACCTGTTACGCTGGGGTTGACCATAGACTCTATTCTTTTGGCATTGGCAGGCGGTATTTTACTCAGCTTAGGGGTAATATGCAGATTTCGCATTGTAAATATCATTTTTTCCATCGTTAATTCCTTTTTAAAAGGAATTCCCATTTTAGTATTTCTATATATGTTTAGTTCCGCTATGGATGATATTATGGGAACCTTGGCGGAAGTATTGAATTTTACTTATGATATCCGAAATCCGCCCACCTTTGCCTTTGCGGTAATTGCCATAACATTGTCCTATGCCCCTTATATGTGTGACATGATTGTGACGGCTATGGATACGGTACCGAAGGGACAATGGGAAGCATGTGAGGCGTTTGGGTACACAAAATTGCAGACCATGACAAGGATTATTATTCCACAGTTTATTGTGATAGCCATTCCAAATTTCGGAAATCATTTTGTTAATGTATTAAAAGCCACATCTTTAGCATGTATGGTTACGATTATGGAAATGATGGGAGTTGCAAGAAACTTTGCAACCTTAAATCAGAATTTTTTAGTGACCTATTTTGCATGTGCATTGCTTTACTGGGCAGTGTTTGTAATATTTGAACAGTTGTTCCGTCTGTTGGAAAAGCGGCTGGGAAGATACTTACAGCCTGGAGCTACGGTAACAAAAAAGAAAAGATTTCCGTTCAAATTTGTGAAGCATCAGACAGGAACTTTGGCAGAGGAGGGCAGATAGAAAATGAGAACAGAATTTGAATTTTTCTCACCGGTAAAATTAGTAACCGGCGTGGGAGCATCCCAAAAGATGGACCAATGGGTAAAAGCCTTTGGAGCGGACAGGATTTTGGTAGTTACCGGAAGTCATGTGGTGAAAAGCCACTCATTTGAAGTGTTTGCGGAGGCAATGAAGGAACAGGGAATATCTTTTGAAGTATATTCCAAAGTCAGGCCGGAACCGCCTATGCATATGGTAGATGAACTGGCAAAATATGTCCGAAACGAAAATTTCGGGCTGGTGGTGGCAGTGGGGGGCGGAAGCCCCATGGATACTGCAAAGGCAGTTTGTATGTTGAAAAACAATGAAGGAAGTATCAAAGATTATCTTTTTGGCGGAAGCAAAGTTCCAAAGGAACCATCACTGCCGTTAATATGTATACCTACCACAGCTGGCAGCGGTTCTGAGGTGACAGCCTCCAGCGTGATTGAAGATTCAGACAATCATATCAAATTATCCTGCACCCATCCGAATCTGCTGCCTAAGATAGCAATTTTAGATCCCTTAATACAGAAGGATATGCCCCCTGCCATCACGGCGGGAACAGGAATGGACGCCATGACCCATGCAGTTGAGGCGTATACCTCTAAAAATTCCAGTGTATTTAGTGATATTTATGCGAGGCGCGCCATTGAGCTGATTGGTGAGCATTTACCTAAGGTAATGGATGAGCCGGATAATTTAGAGAGCCGTATGATGATGGCTCAGGCCAGCTCCATGGCTGCCATTGCCTTTGTAAACGGCGGGCTTGGAGCGGTTCACGGTATTTCTCAATCCATAGGCGGAATCGCACACACCCCTCATGGAGTTACCAATGCCATCCTGCTGCCGAAGGTAATGAAATATAATTATCAGGGTAATCTGGAAAAATTTGCTGATATTGCTTTACTGTTAGGCGTGGATACCAGCCGGCTGACCTTAGAAGAGGCAGCAAAGGCGGCAGGAGAAAGGATTGCCCGGCTAAATCAGCAAATTGGCATACCGGATAACATAGCATGTCTTAATGTGACGAGAGATATGTTTCCGGAGATTATCAAAGGAGCCATGGGATATCGGCTGTTGTGGATGAATCCTGTGGATTTTACACAAGAATTGGCAGAGAAAATTTTAACGGAAAGTCTTTTGGGACAGGAAGGGTGAAGAAATATGGAAAAACGTTATGTGATCACAATATCAAGACAGTTTGGAAGTCTGGGACGTCCTATTGCCAAACGTTTAGCGGAACTGTTAAATATTAATTTTTATGACCGTGACATTGTAGAACAGGCGGCAAAGAATTTAGGACTTCCGGTTACGGTAATTAAGGATAACGAAGAAACCATCAAAAACCGTTTTTCTTTTATGAGTTATCCTTTAGGAACTGAGGCTACAGAGCAGCAGGATGCTATTTACAATGAACAGACAAAAATTGTACGTGATCTGGCAGACAAAGGTTCCTGTATCATTGTAGGACGGTGTGCGGACTATATTCTTGGAAATGAGAAAAATTGTCTCAGAGTATATATTTATGCTCCATACGAGGAACGGTATCGAAACTGCGTAGATATTTTACATATGGACCAGGAGTCGGCAAAGAAGATGATTCGGAAAGTAGATAAGGCAAGAAAAGCATATCATCTCCACTATGCAGGTTATGTACCGGAAAATCAGGATCATCAGGATGTGCTGATCAATAGCAGTATTCTGGGAATCAACGGAACAGCAGAAGCACTGGCGGCTATGGTGAAAATACGTTTTTGTTTATCAGAGTTTGAAGCTTAGGAGGGAAAAGGAATGGCAAAAGTATTATATTTTAATATTGATGATACATTGGATTACGAGAAAGAACTGTTACAGCAATGGGGCATCCGGGACATGGAACTTATAGAAATTAAGGATAAAGAATATAAAAAGACCTTTGGAGAGTATCTGAGAGATAGCGGGGCAGAAGGATTGGTAGTGGAATATGACAAGGTCACAAAAGAAGTTATGGATATGTGTCCGGAGCTGAAAATTGTATCTTTGCAGAGTATTGGCTATAATAATGTGGATATCCTGGCAGCTACAGACCATCATATCTGTGTTACCAATATACCGGGCTTTTGCGCAGATGAAGTAGCATTACATTCCGTAGGATTTGCCATCGATCTGGCAAGAAAGATTACTTATTTTGACCGGACTGTTCAGGCAGGTAAATGGGATCCGCTGTTAGGCTATAAAACATACCGCATGCAGGATAAAGTTTTTGGCATGGTATTTTTTGGAGAGATTCCAAAACGTATGGTGCCTATGTTAAAAGCCATGGGTCTTACCATTCTTGTGTATGCACCCACCAAGACGGCAGAATATCTGAAAGAATTTGGGTGCGAAAAAGCAGAAACCCTGGATGAATTGTTGGAAAGAGCGGACTTTGTTTCCATGCACTGTCCATTAATTGAGGGAGTAACTGATCATATGATGGGGGAAGAACAGTTTAAGAAGATGAAGAAAACAGCATTTTTTATCAATACTGCAAGGGGCTCCGTGGCAGATGAAAAAGCCTTGGTAAAGGCATTGAAGGAAGGCTGGATTCAGGCGGCAGCGGTGGATGTGATCGAAGATGAAATGACAGAGCAGAGTGAACTTTTTGGTTTGGATAATTGTATTTTAACACCTCATGCAGCATTTATGTCGGAGGATTCCTTTTATGAAGGAAGGAGACGCTCCTTAGAGCATTTGGTACAGCGCCTGTCTAAGAAAGAACGCCCTACTAATTTAGTAAATTCTGATGTGGTTTTTTAAAAGCATATAGTTGTTAAAACATCACCAAAAATCCTTTGTGACAAACGGCAGGAAATCAGTTATAATAGAACAAATGGATTTTAGGAGTAAGGAGGAGGGTTTATGGCTGAAATGTTATATATGAAGGTTGCCGACAATATTATTGAGCGTATTCAGAATGGTGCTTTGCAGGTAAATGCAAAGCTGTCTGAAAGAAAGCTGGCGGCAGAATATGAGGTCAGCCGTACCGTTATCCGGGAAGCAATTAAGCTTTTGAACGAAAAAGGTTTGGTACATACCATATACGGAAAGGGAAGTTATGTGAACATTCCTGACGATAAGGCTTTGATCAGCAAGTTTGAAGATGCCATGGATATAAGTCAGGTGGAACAGGAAGATGTGGTGGAAGCTAGAGAACTTTTGGAAATTGCCATGTCAAAACTGATTTTGCAGCGTGTAAATGAGCGTGATATTCAGGTTCTCGAAGAGTTATATGAAAATATGGAAAATTGTATGGATGATGGAAGAACCTATGTAGACTACGATGCAAAGTTCCATCTGGCCATGTCTATCTGTACTCATAACAGAGTGCTCAGCATAATGACAGGAACGCTGAATAATATGGCAAACCGGGAACTGCTTTTAAAGAGCAGAGAAGTGCGCAGCCGGGCAAATAAGGAACATAAGAAGATTATAGAAGCCTTAAAGGCACAGAATGAAAAAGGATTATTAGATGCGATCGGAGTACATATCAGATGTATCCGATCCCATATCGGAGAGGAATAAACAGTATGAGTACGTTAATTATTTTGCAGCAGATGGCAGTGATCGCAATTTTAGTAGGAATTGGGGTTATGCTGTGCAAAAGAGGCATGGTAGATGAGGCTGCATCAAAAAGATTGTCTGCTATTGTTATTGATATATGTAATCCTGCACTGGTGATGTCTTGTATCCTCACTGGAGATATGAAAGCTACCCACAAAGAGCTGCTGACAGCGGTTGGGGTAGCTGTTATTATTTATGGGTTGCTTTGTGTGTTAGGTATATTGATCCCTAAACTGATTGGCGTTTCAGATATAGAGCAAAAATACTATAATCTGATGACCGTATATACCAATGTAGGATTTATCGGTATTCCTGTGGGAAAGGCAGTACTCAGCGATACTGGAATGCTTTATGTTATTGTGTTTAATATAATGTTTTGCCTGTTTTTTTATACACATGGAGTACAGGTACTTGGCGAGAAAAAGGAAAAAATTCAATTTTCAAAACTGCTGAATCCCGGAACCATCATGTCGCTTCTGGCATTGGCGGTATTCTGGTTTGACATTACTCTGCCGGATATTTTTGCAGACAGTATTATTTATGTGGGTAATGCTACGGTATTTTTGTCTATGAGTTTGCTGGGCATATCGTTGGCTAAGGCAGCTTTCAGGGAAGGCTTTCAAGAAAAAAGTATTTGGCCCTATATTTTAGTGAGGATGCTTTTGCTTCCTATTGTGTTGGCATATGTTCTGCGGGCTCTGCGTTTTTCTGAGGATATGGTGCAGGCATTCTGTCTGATGGTATCCATGCCGGCAGCCAATCTGCCATTGATTCAGGCGGAAAAAACCGGAGAAAATACACAGCTTTTATCTCGGGGAATCATGGTCACCACGGTAGTGTCTTTTGTGACAATTACGGTTGTGATGAGTGTAGTATTTTAAAAAGAGAGCGCAGTAACAGTTTAGAATGATACAATTCTTTAGAAACTCTATTACGAAGCATATTGAAATAAAAGAAGATAGATGTTAAAATATACTGGTTACACAGATGCGCAGGCATACATAAATAGGAATAGGAGAGATTATAGGATGAAAGCATACAAGAACATGAGCCGCGATGAACTCTTGACATTAAAGGAGAGTTTAGAAAAAGAATTTAAAGTAGAAGAGGCAAAAGGACTTTCTATGAACATGGCAAGAGGTAAGCCAGGGGCTTCTCAGCTAGTACTGTCCATGCCAATGTTGGATTGTATTAATAGTAAATCAGACATGAATACTTTGTTGGGAAATGATACCAGAAATTATGGAGATTTGGATGGTATTGGTGAATGCAGACAGTTAATGGCAGATATGATGGAAGTAAAGAAAGAGAATGTGATCGTATGTGGTAATTCTAGTTTGAATATTATGTATGATACAGTATCTCGCTCTATGACACAAGGGGTCAACGGTTCTACCCCATGGTGTAAGCTGGACAAGGTTAAATTTTTATGTCCGGTTCCGGGATATGACAGACATTTTAAAATTACTGAATTCTTTGGAATTGAGATGATCAATATTCCAATGAACGAAGACGGACCGGATATGGATTTAGTAGAGGAATATGTAAATAATGACGCAGCGGTAAAGGGAATCTGGTGCGTACCGAAATATTCAAATCCAACAGGGATATCATATTCGGATGAAGTAGTAAAGCGGTTTGCAAATCTAAAGCCGAAAGCAGAAGATTTTCGAATTTTCTGGGACAATGCGTATTGTATTCACCATATTTATGATGATGTTCAAGATGAAATTCTTAATATTCTTGATGAGTGTGAGAAGGCTGGTAATCCAGACATGGTGTATATTTTCGCTTCAACTTCAAAGGTAACTTTTCCAGGTTCCGGTGTGTCGGCAATTGCCACCTCTAAGGAAAATATGAAGTACATTATGAAGCAGATGACAGTTCAGACCATTGGACATGATAAGATCAATCAGCTGCGTCATGTGAGATTTTTTAAAGATATAGATGGGTTAAAAGTTCACATGAAGAAACATGGAGAGCTTCTTCGTCCAAAATTCGAGGCTGTACTTGACATATTGGATTCTGAGCTTGCTGGACTTGAAATTGGAAGCTGGATTAAACCAAGAGGCGGATATTTCATTTCCTTTGACGCAATGCCAGGATGCGCAAAGTCTATTGTTGAAAAATGTAAAAAACTGGGTGTAGTCCTTACTGGTGCAGGTGCAACATATCCTTATGGAAATGATCCTGAGGATTCCAATATTCGTATCGCTCCTTCTTTCCCAACACCGGAAGAAATGGTAGAAGCAACGAAGATATTTGTTCTGTGTGTAAAACTTGCTGCAGTAGAGAAATTATTAGGTCAGTAAATAATGCAATTAAAAAAGAACGTGCCCTTCGGGGAGTTATCTATAAAACAGTACAAGAATGTTCTGGGAAACGGCATAGCTTTGGTTATGTCGTTTCTGCGTTTTGTAAGCCCTTCATACAGGAAATAGCTTGTACAATCCTTTATAAAACGATATAATTTATGGTATATTAGGATTATAAAGGAGGGGTATCTATGGGGCTGGATAGAGTAAGCACGGGTATTGCAGGATTAGATCAGACCATAGACATGCTGCGGCTTGGGGATAACGTAGTATGGCAGGTGGAAAATATGGCAGAATACCGTCGGGTGCTTTTGCCATATGTAAGGCAGGCTTTAAGTGAGGAACGGACTTTTATCTATATCAGATTTGGTAAGGGCGAACCGGTGTTGGAGAAGCATGAACAGATTTGTGTCTGCAAGGTGGATCCTTCCGGTGGTTTCGAAAGTTTTGCAACCCAGATAAATCATATTATTGAAACTTATGGAAAAAGAGCATTTTATGCTTTTGACTGTCTGACCGATTTATTGGATAGTTGGTATTCGGATCTGATGATTATGAATTTTTTCAAAGTTACCTGTCCTTATCTGTATGAATTAGAAACCATTGCGTATTTTGCTTTAATTCGTAATGCACATACCTTTGATACTATTGCAGGTATTCGTGAAACTACACAGCTTTTGCTGGATATTTATACCATTGAAGATGAAATCTACGTACATCCACTCAAGGTATGGCAGAGATATTCACCTACAATGTTTTTTCCGCACCGTATCAGAGAAAATAAGGCAGAGCCTATTACCGCCAGCGCAAAAGCGGCAGAGTTATTTTCGAATTTTAATTGGGAAGGGGAGCGGGTGGACTTTTGGCATAGCACGATTGCAGCGGCGAAACGTAAGCTGGAGGCGCCTATAGAGGAGCAGGAAAGTATAAAAGAGTGTCTGCTGAACTGTCTGGTGGGAAATGAATCTAGAATGAAAGAACTGTGCATGAAATATTTCAAACTGTCGGACGTTGTAAAGATAGCTTCCAGAGAAATCGGAACCGGTTATATTGGCGGTAAAAGTGTAGGTATGCTTTTGGCAAGGCGTGTGATTACCAGAGAGGAAGAAAATAAGCAATATTTTAGACCAAAGTTTGAGCCTCATGACTCCTTTTATCTGGGGGCAGATGTATATTATACTTATGTGGTGGAAAATGGACTTTGGAAGCTTCGTATGAAGCAGAAGACAAAAGAAGGGTATTTTAAGTATGCCGGGCCGTTAAAGGAAGCACTTCGTCATGGCAGTTTCCCTCCAATGATCAAAGAAGAATTTGTACATATGTTGGAATACTTCGGACAGTCTCCTATAATTGTCCGTTCCAGTTCTCTTTTGGAGGATAATTTCGGAAATGCTTTTGCAGGAAAATATGAAAGTGTTTTTTGCGTAAATCAGGGAACACCAGAGGAACGTTTAGAAAACTTTATGGAGGCGGTGCGGATCGTATATGCCAGCACCATGCAGGAGGATGCTCTCCAATATCGTGTAAATAGAAATCTGGCAGACCGGGATGAGCAGATGGCGATTTTGATTCAGCGAGTGTCGGGAGACTATTATGGTCATTATTTTCTGCCTCATGCAGCGGGAGTAGGAAACTCTTCTAATCTTTATGTGTGGGACAGCAGTGTGGATATGGATGCAGGGATGTTGCGGCTGGTGTTTGGACTGGGTACTCGTGCGGTTGATCGTGTTATCGGAGATTATGTAAAGATTGTAACATTAGATGATCCTTCCAGAATGCCCATGATCAATTATGGAGAAGAACAAAAATTTTCTCAACATAAGGTGGATGTACTAAATTTACGGGAAAATCAATGGCAGACGGTAGATATTTTAGAATTTAAAAACCTAAATATTCATACAGATAAGAGTTTGTTCTGGCAGAGAGATGTGGAAACAGAGCGTGCTTTTAGGGAAAGTGGCAGATCTACAGATAAAGTGCCGCCCATCGTAAATTTTAAGAAGCTTTTGGAAAATACAGAATTTCCTATGTATATGAAAAAGCTTTTGGCAGTGCTGTCAAAAGCATACAATTATCCCGTAGATATAGAATTTACCGTAAATTTTGATGAGCAGGGAGAATTTAAGGTAAATGTGTTACAGTGCCGTCCTTTGCAGACCAGAGGTCTGGGCCGCACAATTCCCATTCCGGAAAAGGCAGACGCACAAAACTGCCTGTTTTATAGCAAAGGTAATTTTATGGGCGGAAATGTAAGGCTTCCAATCGACTATATTGTGTTTGTATCTGTAGAAGAATATTTAAAATTGCCGGAACAGGACAAATACGGTATTGCAAGACAGATTGGTATGCTGAATCAGGCATTAAAGGGAAAAAATGCTATGTTGATGGGACCGGGAAGATGGGGGACCACCACGCCATCCTTAGGGGTGCCGGTGCATTTTACGGAAATCTGCCATATGACATGTATCTGTGAAATATCCTACGCAGACCGGGGAATCATGCCGGAGCTTTCCTATGGAAGCCATTTCTTTCAGGATTTAGTGGAAAGCGGTGTGTTTTATGTGGCATTGTTTCCGGAACACACAGATTATGTGGTATTTAAAGAAGAAAATTTGCAACAAATGGAAAATATTGTGGAAAGTATTGTGGGAAATGGAGTCATAAATAAAGAAGTGATTCGTGTTTATGGCAGTGCTGGTTGTCAGTTATATTCTGATATTTTAAGTCAGAGAATTGTACTGCTATAGGAATTACAAATTAAAGGTGTTGATTAGAAGAAATGCAATGAAAGATTATAGTCTTGCAGTACTGTAATAATAGATAAAAAATTATCAACGAAATAAGTACATTTGCCACTTGAAAAATGTGGTGTTATATATTAAAATTTTATAGAGTGGACAACGGTGTCAAAAAAGGTACAGGAAGAAAAGTCCTGTACCTTTTTGTGCGAACAAAGACAGAGAAACTGTTTGAGGGTTAAAATCCATGATAATTTGTGGAAGGAATATCATGGTGGTTCATGTTCACAATTAAATTATAAGGAGGATGACAAATGTCATATGTAGATGAGATCATTGAGCAGGTAGTTCGTAAAAATCCTAGCGAACCAGAATTCCATCAGGCTGTAAAAGAAGTATTAGAATCTTTAAGAGTCGTAGTGGAAGAAAATGAAGAAAAATTCAGAAAGGATGCTTTACTGGAAAGATTAGTAGAGCCGGAAAGACAGTTTAAGTTCAGGGTACCTTGGGTAGACGACAAGGGACAGGTTCATGTAAATACTGGATACAGAGTACAGTTCAACAGTGCCATTGGACCATACAAGGGTGGATTAAGATTACATCCTTCTGTAAATCTTGGTATTATTAAATTCTTAGGTTTTGAACAGATTTTCAAGAACTCCTTAACGGGACTTCCAATTGGTGGAGGTAAAGGTGGTTCTGATTTTGATCCAAAGGGAAAATCAGACAGAGAAATCATGGCGTTCTGCCAGAGTTTCATGACTGAGTTATGCAAATACATAGGAGCAGACACAGACGTTCCAGCAGGTGATATCGGTACAGGCGCAAGAGAAATCGGTTACATGTTTGGTCAGTATAAGAGAATCAAAGGTGTATACGAAGGCGTATTAACAGGTAAGGGATTATCTTATGGCGGCTCTTTAGCAAGAACAGAAGCTACAGGATACGGTTTATTATACCTTACAGATGAAATGTTAAAGTGCAACGGACATGATATCAAAGGAAAGATTGTATGTGTATCCGGTTCCGGTAACGTTGCTATCTACGCTACACAGAAAGCACAGCAGTTAGGTGCTAAGGTTGTAACAGTTTCTGATTCTACAGGCTGGATATATGATTCAGAGGGTATTGATGTAGAATTGTTAAAAGAAGTAAAAGAAGTAAAACGCGCAAGATTAACAGAGTATGCCGCTGCAAGACCAAGTGCTGAGTATCATGAAGGACGTGGCGTATGGTCAATCAAATGTGATATTGCTCTTCCATGTGCTACACAGAACGAATTATTATTAGAAGATGCAAAAGCATTAGTTGCTAACGGATGTATTGCTGTGGCAGAAGGTGCTAACATGCCTACTACTTTGGAAGCTACAGAATACTTACAGGCAAACAAAGTCTTATTTGCTCCTGGTAAGGCTGCTAATGCCGGAGGCGTTGCAACATCTGCATTAGAAATGTCTCAGAACAGCGAAAGATTAAGCTGGTCCTTCGAAGAAGTAGATGCTAAGTTAAAGAATATTATGGTTAATATCTTCCATAACTTAGATGATGCTGCAAAACGTTACAATGCAGAAGGAAACTATGTAGTTGGTGCGAACATCGCAGGCTTTGAAAAAGTTGTGGATGCTATGACCGCTCAGGGAATTGTTTAAAAAATAAAATTTTCCCCGAAACCCTTGAGTTTCGGGGATTTTTAATTGTCTGAATATTCGCAAAACGGAAGAAAACAGAGGTAAAATCGGGCATGATAGTTACAGGTGAGCGACAAGCGAGCTACAAAAAAGTAACGGGTAATTTATTTACCTCAGCCACTAATTCGGGTATAGTTTTCTCCGTATATATATCTCTTGTTACGTCGGCGTTTCCGCCTGTTTTAAAAGCAGTGCCAGCCTTGTTAGCTAATGCGTGCCCCATAATTAGTTTTTTGCATATTTCGCTGATACCAGCATTGTCAGCCAGGGCGGCAAAGGTATAGCGGTAGTCATGCGGGGAATGATTCAAATTTAGCTTTTCCATACATGTGTTGAAATTACTATTATGGTAAACTGCACGCGAATACTGGTTGCCATTAAGCAGTTACAACGTAAACCGTTATTATTCTGTCATTGCTGATAAGAATTATGACTCCAAGTTGGAGCAGGAAATTTAGTGTTCATGTGAGAAAAAAGGAATTAGGCGTGGTGTAGGCCATCGGAATGTCAGACAGACAGCTCCATAAGATGCTGCAGATGGAAGGAGCTTTTTATACATTTGGCACCTTACTAGTTTCTGTTGGAATTGGAAGGCGGCAGGATACCCGGTTTTTGTTTATGCAAGGGAGAATGGGATGTTTAGTATTAGGGAATATCTCTATCCTTATGAAGCAGCTATCCAATTAAAAAATTGTACACTTTTAAATAAAATATCATATGGAACAACATTTTCCAAAGTTTACAATTACCTTGTAATTTGCTATAGTATATATAAATGTTATTAGATAAAATACTGTTGAGTAAGAGAAATGTAAAGGAAACTTTGCAATCTGCTGATATGAAAAAGGCAGGAGGATGGACATGGTAAAGAAATTGGAAGAGACCGGTTTGTTTCATGAAATAAATAAAACGGAAATAGAACGGATGTTAAAATGTTCCAAATCTTATGAAAGACATTATAAAGCAGGAGAGTATATTTTTAGACAGGGAGACAAACCTACAAAAATTTACCTTTTGCTAAATGGGTACATACATATTGCCAAAGATTTTGCTTCCGGAAAACGGGATGTGCTTTACATGGTAGAAGAGGGAAATGTCTTTGGGGAAATGTTTCTCTTTGCCGATATGGATAACTATTGGTATGATGCAATTGCAGCAGTAGATGTGGATGTACTGGAGATACCTTGGGACTTCTTTTACCATTTCTGCGAAAATGCATGTAAGCATCATCAGATGTTAACCAAAAATATGTTGGAAATGCTTTCAAAAAAAGAATTTAATATAACAAAGAAGCTCCATATAGTAAGTACGGCGTCCTTAAGAGAGAGGATCGCCATTTGGCTGATTGATTCAATGGACAGTGAAGGAAAAGTAGAGATTCGTATGAAAAGGGAAGAACTGGCTGATTTTCTTGGCGTGGCAAGACCCTCTTTGTCTAGAGAATTGATGCGGATGCAGGCGGACGGGTTGATTGAAGTATCTAAAAAATATATTTATATTAAGGATCAGAATGCGGTCGAGATGTTATATGGATAAAATTCAAAAACGTAACCATGGTTACATACAAGAAAAATTTTATCTGCTATGCTATAACCATAAAGAGATAACAATTTGAAAGAATAAATTGGAGGTAGATATTATGGAAAACAAACAGCAGGTAGATAACTTAGTAAATCTTTTGGATGGATATGCACAAAAAGGCGGACATCATCTAAACGTTAATGTGCTCAACAGAGATACCTTGGTAGATGCGCAAAAGCATCCGGAAAAGTATCCGCAGCTTACCATTAGAGTTTCCGGTTATGCAGTTAATTTTATTAAACTTACACCAGAACAGCAGGCGGATGTAATCTCACGTACATTCCACGAATCTGTATAAGAATCTTGACACCTTTAAATAATTAGAGGATAATAAGGCATAGGAAGGAAAAACAGGCAGCCCTTTTGGGAGGCTTGTTTTTCTGCAAATAAATGAGAAAATACAGATGTGTGGAGAATTATGAGGAAAATAGAGAGAAATACGTTAGTGATTGGAACCAAAATTACAATAGCCGCCATACTGGCAATTTTAGTGGCAGAGGGTATGGAACTGCAATTTTCCTCAACCGCCGGAATTATTACGATACTCAGTATACAAAAAACCAAAAAAGAAACGTTGAAAACGGCAGCACGAAGGGGGATGGCGTTTTGTATTGCATTGCTGATTTCCTTTGCCTGTTTTTATTTGGCAGGATTTCGGGTTTTCTCTTTTGCAGTTTATTTGCTGGTTTTTTCCATGGTGTGCTTATATTTTGGCTGGACAGAAGCCATAGCTATGGACTCTGTATTAATTACTCATTTCTTGACAGAAGGAAGTATGAGTGGGGCTGTTTTGGTAAATGAAATTCTCTTATTTGCCATTGGTACCTGCTTTGGAGTACTTGCTAATTTACATCTTAGAAATAAAAGGGAAGAATTTGAAACTCTGGCAGCTAGTGTGGATTTGGAAATCAGAGGAATTCTCAAAAGAATGGCAGAACGGCTTGTAAAAGAAGATAAAAGCGATTATAATAGTAAGTGTTTTGACAAACTTGATATAGAGGTGGAGTATGCAAAACAAAGTGCTTTCAGGAATTATAATAACCAGCTTATTCATGCATCTTATTATGAAATTGATTACATTAAAATGCGGGAAAACCAGATTGAAGTCTTAAAGCATGTTTATGAAAGCATAAAAATGGTGGAAATGATACCAAGTCAGACAAAAAAGATTGCAGACTTAATTATGAAAATTGAAGAAGGGTATCATAAGAATAATACAGTTAAGACTTTTTTGAAAGAACTAGCCGACCTTTTTAAAGAAATGGAAAATGAGGAACTTCCTTCCAACCGGGATGAATTTGAAGCCAGAGCAGTGCTTTTTTATATTATGAAACAATTGGAAGAGTTTTTGACATTAAAAGAAAAATTTATGGAAAGATACCAGGTAAAAGGAGGAAACTTAGGTGAATAAAGTAAAAGTTACAGATGAGATTTTCTATATTGGAGCAGATGATGAAACCATAGATCTTTTCGAAAGCCAGTATAAAGTTCCAGAGGGAGTTTCATACAACTCCTATATCATTATGGATGAAAAGATTGCAGTGATGGACACCATTGATAAAAGAAAGACAAAAGAATGGCTGGAAAATTTAAAGATGGTGTTGGAAGACAGAACTCCGGATTATTTGATTATCTCACATTTGGAACCGGATCATGCTGCAAGTATTCAGGTGTTGGCAGAAAAATATCCGGATATGCAGCTAGTTGGAAATGCAAAAACCTTTCAAATGATCTGTAACTTTTTTGATATGAATCTGGAAGGCAGAACCCTTACAGTAAAAGAAGGGGATGTGCTTTCTTTGGGAAAGCATGAGCTTTCCTTTTACATGGCACCAATGGTTCATTGGCCTGAAGTTATGGTAGAGTATGAAAAGACAGAAAAAATATTATTTTCCGCGGACGGATTTGGAAAGTTTGGTGCGTTAAGAATCAAAGAAAATCCGGCTGAGGCAAAATTAGAAGATTGGACATGCGAAGCCAGAAGATATTATTTTAATATTGTAGGAAAATATGGAGCTCCGGTACAGACTCTTTTGAAAAAAGCATCGGGACTGGATATTCAAATAATCTGTCCTCTCCATGGGCCTGTATTAAAAGAAAATTTAGAATACTATATAGGAAAGTACAATGTATGGAGCAGTTATGAACCGGAAGATAAGGGGATTTTTATTGCTTATGCTTCTATTTATGGAAATACAAAAGAGGCAGCATTGAAGCTGGCAGAATGTATAGGGAAGGGGGAAAAAGTAGTATTGTCAGATCTTTCAAGAGAAGACATGTCCGAAGCCATAGAAAATGCATTCCGATATGACAGAATGGTAGTGGCAGCACCAACCTATGACGGAGGTATTTTTCCAGTTATGGAGGATTTTTTACAGCACTTAAAGTCCAAAGCGTATCAAAAACGCAAAGTAGGCATAATCGAAAATGGTTCTTGGGCACCTATGGCAGGGAAGCTTATGAGTGGACTGTTGAAAGAAATGAAAGATATTGAACTTATGGAACCATGTGTTACTGTTAAGTCTGCACTAAACAGTGACAGCATAAGAGCTATTGAGGACTTGGCAAAGGCTTTAACAAGCAGATAAAGATGCATGTAGGGTAAGAAAAAACTGTATAAATAATAGGAGGAATAAAATGGACAATAAAGCAATGTACAAACTTGGGTATGGTTTATATGTGTTAACAGCGTGTACAGAGGAAGATAACGGCTGTATCATTAATACGGCAATGCAGGTAACTACTGCGCCCAACCGTATTTCAGTAACAGTAAATAAAAACAACAAAACCCACGATATGATTATGGAAAGTGGAAAATTCAATATTTCAATCATATCAGAAAAAGCGGATTTTGGACTTTTTAAACATTTTGGCTTTCAAAGTGGAAAAGAGGTAAATAAGTTTGAAGGATATGAACATGCAAATCGTTCCGAAAATGGAATTTACTATGTAACAGAGGGAACCAATGGTTACATTTCAGGTTCTGTTGTGAATAAATTGGATTTGGGGACACATACTATGTTTATTGCAGATGTAACAGATGCTGAAGTTTTCGATGATGCAAATTCAGTTACTTATGCATATTATCAGGAGAATATCAAACCAAAGCCGGAAGCAAAAGAGGAGAAAAAGAACGGTTATCGCTGTGTTATTTGTGGATATATTTATGAAGGGGACGAACTTCCAGAGGATTTTGTGTGTCCGATCTGTAAGCATGGGGCAGCAGATTTCGAAAAAATATAAGTCTGGAAAAGAAAAAGGAGGAATTTTTTATGGATTTAAAGGGAACAAAAACAGAGGCTAACTTACTGGCAGCTTTTTCTGGGGAAAGCCAGGCAAGAAACAAGTATACTTATTTTGCCAGTGTGGCTAAAAAGGAAGGCTATGAACAGATTGCAGCTATTTTTCAGCGCACAGCAGACAATGAAAAAGAACATGCAAAAATGTGGTTCAAGGCATTGGGAGAGTTGGGGGATACTGCCGCTAACCTTGCATCTGCAGCAGAAGGCGAAAATTATGAATGGACAGATATGTATGAAACATTTGCCAAAGAGGCTGAGGAAGAAGGATTTACGGAGCTTGCTAAAAAATTTCGCATGGTAGGTGCCATCGAAAAAGCTCATGAAGAAAGATTCAAAGCACTTCTTAAGAATGTGGAAATGCAGAAAGTATTTGAAAAAAGCGAAGAAACCATGTGGGAATGCCGTAACTGCGGTCATTTGGTAATTGGGAAAAAAGCCCCGGAAGTATGCCCGGTTTGCAACCATCCGCAAAGTTATTTTGAAGTAAGAGCAGAAAATTATTAATAATTATTAATAGATAAAAGACTCTTCCCTAATAGGGTGGAGTCTTTTTGAATAAAATCATTTATTTTGTAATTACGGTACCGGTCCTTCCATATAAAGCATCTTTTGCTTTAGATAAAGAAGTGATGATTGCTTTTCTATTATCCTTGGAAGAAACAAAATCTACACATGCCTGAATTTTTGGAAGCATGGTTCCTTCGGAAAACTGGCTTTCTGCACTGTATTTTACAGCATCTGAACAGGAAAGCGTATCGATAGGCTCTTCATTTTCTTTCTTGTAGTTTAAGCATACTTTATCTACATTGGTAAGTATCATAAAAATATCTGCATCTACCATTTCTGCCAGTTTTGCTGCGGCAATATCTTTCTCAATGACTGCGCTGGCGCCTTTTAACAGATGGTTTTGTTCCATAACAGGAATACCGCCGCCGCCGCAGGCAATAACAATATGCCCGGCATCGGAAAGTGTATTGATAGAATCAATTTCCACAATATCCAATGGCTTAGGAGAGGCTACGATTTTTCTGTATCCTGCCTCTGTTTCGATCACAAAATTTCCCTTTTCATTTTCTATTTCAGCTTCTTCTTTGGACATAGGTCTGCCAATTGCTTTTGTTGGCTCAAAGAAGGCATCGTCATAGGGATCCACCTGTACTTGAGTAATAATAGTACATACAGGACGAAGGATACCACGTTTCACCAGCTCTGCGCGAATGGCATTTTGTAAATCATATCCGATATAACCCTGGCTCATGGCATCGCAGATTGCCAAAGGTGCTACGGTATACTCTGGATTTGATTTACTTAAGTCACGGATAGCAGCATCGATCATTCCCACCTGAGGACCGTTGCTGTGTGTAATGATAAGCTGATGCCCTTCTTCTATTAAATCAGCAATAGCCACTGCTGTATACTCTACTGCTTTTTTCTGTTCCGGAAGATTTTTTCCTAATGCATTTCTCCCCAAAGCAATTACAATCTTTTTCTTTTCCATATAAAAGACCTCCATTCATTATATACATCACGAAATAAATAATATTATACCATAAAATACAAATTATGAAAGTAGGAATTTTAAGTAATTTACAGCTTCATAAAATGCAGGGAAAATATTGACTGATTTTGTTCTTATGGAATATAATGAGCATACGGGAAGAGTAGAATTAAATTTAGAAAGAGGAAAGAATCTTGAAGAAAACAATAACAACAGCCTGCTGCATATTGGCAGCAATGACTTTTTTGAGCGGATGTTCAGGAAAAGAAAGTAAAAATCAAGGAAATATTGCTTTGGGAATGCAGGCAATAAATGAAGCATCTTATGAAGCAGCAGCAGAATATTTTAATAAATCCATAGAAGAAGGAAAAGAACTGGAATTGGCTTATCGAGGGCTTGGAATGGCTTATATGAATACAGGAGAATATGAAGCTGCCAAGGAAGCTTTTATTTTGGCACTGCAAAATGGAAGTTTTTTTGTGGGCGACTTAGAAGAGGATATATCCTGTTATCTGGCGTCGGCCTATTATAAACTGGGAGATTATGATAATGCTATCACAACCTATACAAATGTGCTGGAGGTGTCAAAGAAGAATGACGATATATATTTTTTAAGAGGAGTGGTTCGGCTAGAGGCGGGGGATTTAGAAGCTGCCATACAGGATTTTGACAAAGCAGTATCTTTAGATACTAAGGATTATGACCGCTATATCAATATATATATAGCACTATCGCAGGCTGGTGAAGAAGAAAAAGGTAAAACCTATTTGGAACAGTCGGCCTCCCTTTTGAGTGATAAGCAGGCATATGAAAAGGGAAGAATTTTATATTATATGGAAGATTACAATGGAGCGGTCAGTATTTTGGAAGAATTATCGGAAGCCGGAGATAATGGCGCAACATTATATCTTGGAAAATCCTATGAAGCACTGGGAGACATGAATTACGCCGCTTCCCTTTATGAAAAATATCTTCAGACCGATGAAAGTAATGGAGAAGTGTATAACCAATTGGGATTGTGCAAATTAAATATGGGAGAATATGAAAATGCTTTAAGTTGTTTTCAGAAAGGAATTGCCACAGGTCAAACGGAAGTTATGCAGGAATTACTGTTTAATGAGGCTTCCGCTTATGAATATATTTCCGATTTTTCTACGGCAAAAACCAAGTTCTCAGAATATCTGGCAAAATATCCAAATGATGAAAATGCCAAAAGGGAATATGAATTTTTAAAAACAAGATAAGAAAAGATTGTACAATATTGATGTAGACAACAAAAGTCAATTGTAGAAAACAGAAAAAAAAGAAGACAATAATTAGAAAAATTGAATAGGAAATAGAAAGTAAATAGGATTTAGGTACTAAAGGGAAAAACACTATATCTTGTTATTGGCATGTGGAAAACAAGGAAGATATAGTGTTTTTTATATTGACTGGTAAAAAAATATCTGATACAATCTGTCTAACAGATAAAGAGCCTGTAACAAAATGAGGAAATACTGTACAGGAGTAAGTGAAAGGGTGAGAGATTTGTTTCAGGTAATTAAACGAGATGGAGCATCGGCAGAATTTGATTTAAGTAAAATCAGCGCTGCCATCACAAAAGCATTTGAGGCAACAAAGAAATCATATAATAATGATATTATTGAGCTGCTTGCTTTGCGTGTAACTGCAGATTTTAATGAAAAGGTAAAGGATAATTTGATTAATGTAGAAGATATCCAGGACAGTGTAGAAAAGGTATTAGAGCAGGCCGGCTATACAGATGTGGCAAAGGCATATATTTTGTACCGGAAGCAGCGGGAGAAAATGAGAAATATGCGTTCCACCATTCTGGATTACAAAGAAATTGTAAACAGCTATGTGAAGGTGGAAGACTGGAGAGTGAAAGAAAACTCTACAGTGACTTATTCGGTGGGGGGATTAATCTTAAGCAATTCTGGTGCTGTGACAGCCAATTACTGGTTATCAGAAATATATGATGAGGAAATTGCAAGTGCCCATAGAAATGCAGAGATACATATACATGACCTGTCTATGTTGACAGGCTACTGCGCAGGCTGGTCTTTAAAACAGCTGATTCAGGAAGGGCTAGGCGGAATTACAGGGAAAATTACTTCTGCACCGGCTTCACATTTATCAGTACTGTGCAACCAGATGGTAAATTTTCTGGGAATCATGCAAAATGAATGGGCAGGAGCCCAGGCCTTTTCTTCTTTTGATACATATTTGGCACCGTTTGTTAAAGTAGATCACCTGTCCTATAGGGAGGTAAAACGGTGCATTGAGACCTTTATATATGGAGTAAATACGCCGAGCCGCTGGGGAACACAGGCACCATTTTCCAACATTACTTTGGACTGGACGGTACCGGCAGATTTGGCGGAATTACCTGCAATCGTAGGCGGTAAGGAAATGGATTTCTGTTACAAGGACTGTAAAAAGGAAATGGATATGATCAATAAGGCATTTATCGAAACCATGATTGAAGGAGATGCCAACGGAAGGGGATTCCAGTATCCGATCCCAACCTATTCCATTACGAAGGATTTTGACTGGTCCGATACAGAGAATAACCGACTGCTGTTTGAAATGACAGCAAAATACGGTACACCATATTTTTCCAACTATATCAATAGTGATATGGAGCCCAGCGACGTGCGCAGTATGTGCTGCCGTTTGCGTCTTGATTTAAGAGAACTTCGGAAAAAGACAGGAGGTTTCTTTGGTTCAGGGGAAAGTACCGGTTCTGTGGGCGTGGTAACCATTAATATGCCAAGGATTGCATATTTGGCAGAGAATGAGGAAGATTTCTATAAACGTTTAGACAAATTAATGGATATTTCCGCTCGTTCGCTGAAGATAAAGCGTGAAGTGATTACAAAACTGTTGGAGGAAGGTTTGTATCCATATACCAAGAGATATTTAGGAACCTTTGAAAACCATTTTTCCACCATTGGTTTAATCGGAATGAACGAGGTGGGACTGAATGCAAAATGGCTTCGAAAGGATTTGACAAGCTGGGAAACACAGGAATTTACCAAAAATGTATTGAATCACATGCGTGAACGTTTGTCTGATTATCAGGAAATGTATGGCGATCTATATAATCTGGAGGCCACACCGGCAGAATCTACCACTTATCGCCTTGCAAAGCATGACAAATCAGAGTTTCCTGATATTATTACTGCGGGTCATGATGGAGATACTCCCTACTATACCAACAGTTCCCATTTGCCGGTGGATTATACGGCAGATATTTTTGATGCACTGGATATTCAGGATGAGCTGCAGACCCTATATACATCTGGAACTGTGTTCCATGCATTTCTTGGAGAAAAGCTGCCGGATTGGAAGGCAGCAGCATCACTGGTACGTAAAATAGCAGAAAATTACAGACTTCCATATTACACCATATCACCTACTTATTCTATCTGTAAGGAACATGGTTATATCGCAGGAGAACATTTTACCTGTCCTACCTGTGGGGAAAAAGCTGAGGTATATAGCAGAATTACCGGATATTACCGTCCGGTGCAGAACTGGAATGAAGGAAAAACGCAAGAATATCGGAACAGAAAGCTTTATGAACCGGAACATTCTAAGATGAATAAAGTAAAGAAAAATATTGTTACCATATCTAAAGATAAGGTGGTGATTCGTCCGGCGGAGGATGTGAAATACTTGTTTACCACTAAAACCTGCCCAAACTGTAAAGCAGCAAAAGAATATTTAAAGAAAGAAAAATATCAGCTGATTGATGCAGAAGAAAATGCAGAATTGGCAGAAAAATACGGCGTAATGCAGGCTCCCACTTTAGTGGTAGTAGAAAACGGAGCGGCTAGGAAGTATGTGAATGCTTCCAATATAAAGCGGTATGCAGAGACTGTGGTTAATGAAAAGGAAGAAACAGTAATATAAATATAATAGAAAAATTAAACTTATTGGTTGCTAGGGCGCCCATGATAGTTTTCTGAGAACAATTCATAGGGGAATTCTCTCTCCCTTGATACTTACTGTTTTCAATTACATCTCTAAATGAAAAAATTCTTTTTGGACACTTATGGGTTCGAAGTACAGCTCATAGGCGGGACAACTTCTTCCTTGGAAGGCAATTTAATGGCACTTTGCTTTCCAAGGAAGAAGTTGTCCCGCCTATGAGCGTCTTCTACCCAATAAGTTCAAGAAATATTTCTCCTCTTGTATTTTTCGAGACAATCCATTATAATCATAAAGCAAACCTTTAAATGTGGACAGTTCGAAACCATCCTGTCCGAGCCGGTGACGGTTCAAAACAAAACTAGGGACGACAATTGTAATTGTAACAAATTAAATTGTATCGTTGTGTAACATTGGAGGTGGACATATGAAAAAGAATTTTAGTAAAACCCAAAAGCTTACAATTTCCGCCATGATCATGGCAATTTACATTGTAGTGCTTTATTTTACCCAGAGTTTTTCATTCGGGGCATATCAGATTCGCATTGCGACAACATTGTATGCCTTAGCATATTTTTGTCCGTTCTTAGTTTTACCCCTTGGTCTTGCAAATTTTATAGCCAATGCTTTGTTTGGTGGTTTAGGTATTCTGGATATGGTAGGAGGCTGTCTGGTAGGAATAGCAGCATCTGGCTGTATTGCAGGTATCCGTAGATTCAAATTGCCAAAACTTTGTATTGTGCCGGTGATTACTCTGATACCAGGACTTGGAGTGGCAACCTGGCTTTCCTATTGCCTGAACCTGCCTTATGGAGCATTAGCTTTCAGTCTTTGTATCGGACAGTTTGTACCGGCAGTGTGCGGCTGTACTTTAGTGACAGTTATGGAAAAGCGTTGGAATCCGCAAAAACAGCTGACAGAAGCATAAGAAAGGAAAGAACAATGAGCAGTGGAAGAAACAAAACAGAGTTAGAATCTGTAACAATGCTTGGGAACCAGAAAACAATTTATAAGGACGATTATGCACCGGAAGTATTGGAATGGTTTCCCAATAAACATCCTGACAATGATTATTTTGTGAAATTTAATTGTCCCGAATTTACCAGTTTATGTCCCATTACCGGACAGCCTGATTTTGCAGCCATCTACATTTCCTATGTACCAGCAGAGAAAATGGTGGAAAGCAAGTCGTTAAAGCTATATTTGTTCAGTTTCCGTAACCATGGAGATTTTCATGAAGACTGTGTAAATATTATAATGAAAGATTTGATTCGGTTAATGGAACCAAAATATATTGAAGTATGGGGAAAGTTTACTCCAAGAGGCGGAATTTCCATTGATCCATACTGCAATTATGGAAAGGCGGGTACTAAATGGGAAGAAGTGGCCTGGAAACGCTTGGCAGAACATGATATGTACCCGGAAAAGGTGGATAATCGATGAGTGAAAAATCATTAGTGTTATTTAGTGGAGGTGTAGACAGTAGCACCTGTTTAGGACTTGCCATAGAACGGTTTGGCAAGGAAAATGTGGAGACGTTGAGTATCTTTTATGGACAGAAGCATAAAAAAGAGATGGAAGCTGCTGCTAAAGTACTGGAATACTATGGAATTAAGGGACAAAGCATAGATTTAACAGAAATGTTTGTCTATAGTAATTGCTCTTTATTAAGCCATTCCAAAGAGGAAATTCCCAAATCTTCTTATGAGGAACAGCTTAAGGACAGGGAAGGCAGACCTGTGACTACTTATGTGCCCTTTCGCAATGGTCTGTTTCTTTCAGCGGCTGCCAGTATTGGTCTTTCCAAAGGATGTTCTTATTTGTATTATGGAGCTCATAGGGATGATGCAGCGGGAAATGCATATCCGGACTGCAGTGAAGTTTTTTACAATGCAATGAATGAGGCGATGATAGAAGGCAGCGGGCATCAGATTCATCTGGAGGCCCCATTTATTCACAAAAATAAGGCTCAGGTAGTAGCAGAAGGACTGCGCTTGAACGTACCCTATGAGCTTACTTGGAGCTGTTATGAAGGCGGCGGAAAGCCATGCGGCACTTGCGGAACCTGTATAGACCGGCGGAAAGCCTTTGAAGCTAACGGGATACAAGACCCGGCAATGAAATAATAAATATGAAACATTTAAATCTCTCCTGACGGTACAGAGAAAAAAGAAAGTCAGAGGAGATTTTATGTTTTTAGAAAATCAGGGAGTGAAAGCAGTCAATAATATGAATGAGTATGCTGTAGAAATTGAAAAATGGTTGATTATGCAGCCAAAGTTCGATGATAACAGTCAAGTCTGAACTGTTACGTTCGATGTGACCGAGTAAAAGTAATAGTTGACAATTAATCGAACATATGTTACCATAAAAATACGAACAAACATTCGAGACGGAGCAAGGTGGTTATATGGAAATCAGGATATCAAATCATGAAATGGATATTATGGAGAAGCTGGCAATTCTTACAGATGCGGCCAAATATGATGTGGCGTGTACCTCTAGCGGAAATGACCGTAAGAATAGGGGAGATGGATTGGGAAATTGTGTGCAGGCGGGAATTTGTCATTCCTTTTCGGCAGACGGAAGATGTATTTCTCTATTGAAGATTCTTTTTACCAATGAATGTATTTACGATTGCAAATATTGTATCAACCGTTCCTCCAATGATGTGAAACGTGCTTCTTTCACTCCGGAAGAGGTGTGCTTTCTTACCATGAATTTTTATAAACGAAATTATATTGAAGGGCTTTTCTTAAGCTCCGGAATTCTCTATAGCCCGGATTATACCATGGAATTAATTTATCAGACCATTTATAAATTACGTACAGAATATAAGTTTAACGGTTATATCCATGTTAAGGCAATTCCCGGTGCAGATCCCAAATTAATTGAAAAAACTGGTTATCTTGCCGACCGAATGAGTATAAATTTAGAACTTCCCACAAAAGAGGCATTATCTAAGCTGGCACCTCACAAGAACCGGAAAAATATATTGACACCTATGCGCTTAATTCAGAACGGAATTACAGAAAATAAAAACGAACTGGTGGTGTATAAGCATGCCCCTTCCTTTGTGCCTGCAGGGCAGAGCACTCAAATGATCTTAGGGGCAGCAGGGGAAACGGATTATCAAATGCTTATGGTGGCACAATCTTTATATAAAAAATTTGACTTAAAAAGAGTGTTTTATTCAGCCTTTGTGAAGGTTAACGAGGACAAAGATTTGCCTGCACTGCCTGGAGGACCGCCCTTGCTGCGGGAACACAGAATGTACCAGGCAGACTGGCTTATGCGTTTTTATGGATTTAAAGCGGAAGAACTGCTTAGTGAAAGCCGGCAGAATTTTAATATTTTAATGGATCCTAAGTGTGATTGGGCATTACGTCATTTGGAATTGTTTCCTATTGAAATTAATCGTGCAGATTATGCTACTCTTTTGCGGGTGCCGGGAATAGGTGTGAAATCGGCCAGGAGAATTGTGGCTGCCAGAAGAACTGCAATTCTCGATTTTGATGATTTAAAGAAAATTGGTGTCGTATTGAAAAGGGCTGTTTTTTTTATTACCTGCAATGGGAAGAACCGTTATCCCTTCAAATATACAGAAGAATTTATCAGCAGCAATCTGATAGATCAAAAAGAAGTATACCAATATAGCGATGGTATGGTATATCGACAGATGAATCTGTTTGAAGATGTGTAAGAAAGAGGTGATATTTGTGGAAAACATACAGAAAAAGAGAATACTGTGTGAAGATTCCATTGAAGGTATTTTTTCCGGTGTTTATTATATTTATGAAAAAAAATATGAGAAAAGAGGTATAGAACTAAAGGTTGAAGGCAATAATCAAAATTATGAATTGTTTATAATTGACGAATTTGTACCGGTAGATATGGAAAATGCTGTCAAAGTTGCTAGAACGGTTCAAAACAAATTCGGGCAGGAAGTATACTATACTCTATTAAGAACGGCTCTGTCCAAAGAAAAAGATTACAAAGCTCAGGCAATATTTGGAACAATTCAGTATGGAATCAGCAACAATGTGGCAACAGATTTGTTAAATTATCTTAAAAGAAAAGAAATTTATCAGGTGTTTCAGTTAAACCGAACAGTAGCTAATGAAGCCAATAAATTTCTTCAATTTATACGGTTTCAGGAACTGTTCAATGGGGTGCTGTACGCTAAAATCGCACCGGAAAACAATGTGTTGCCGCTGCTTGCAGAACATTTTACAGACAGATTAAAGAATGAGAATTTTATGATCTACGATGAAAACAGAAAGATGGCATTAGTTTACAATAGGGAGAAACACTGGGAAATATATGAAAATATCATAGTAGAAGAAGAACAATTACAAATGGCAGAATGTGAAGAAAATATGAAAAAGCTTTGGAAAACATTTTATGAATCTATTGCCATTAAGGAAAGAAGTAATTTAGAATTACAAAGGCAGCTTTTACCGTTAAAATTCCGAAAATTTATGACGGAATTTGTCTAAAAATTACATGAAAAATAAAAAAATATTACAAAAAAATTAAGCAATGTGGAGAAAATATAAAATTCCAACAAAATAGGACAATGTTATTGGTAAAAATGCACAAAAACACAGGAAACTGGAAAAAGAAATGAGTTTCCACGGGGATTGACATTTGTAATAAACGGTGTATAATACAAACATAGTTAAATTATTATGAAGTCAAAGTAAAAACAAAGTAAGAAACATACGTGATAAACGGATTGTTATTAAAAAGGAGAGTTTATTATGCAGGAACGTAAAATTAAGTTAAATGAGTTACAGGATGTAAAGGAGTTTGTATCAGCAGCAGGTAAATGTGATTTTGATATTGATATCTTCTACAACAGAGTAACCATTGATGCAAAATCAATTCTTGGTGTTTTAAGCATGGATTTAACACATGATCTTACAGTACAGTACTTTGGAGAAGATACAAGTTTTGAATCTGTATTAAGCAAATATGCAGTTGCCTAATAGGTGAAAGGAACTTTTTATTGTTATTAACTGGAAACCCCTCTTTAACTTTTAAAGAGGGGTTTTTGGTGTTTAAGAAATAGTGAGAGAGAACATATGCAGATAGAAAATGAAATACTGGTAAGAGTTTCTGTTCGGAATTTTGTGGAATTTTTACTTCGCAGTGGGGACATAGACCAGAGGCGAGGGGCTTTTAAGGAGCGGGACGCCATGGCAGAAGGCAGCAGGCTTCATAGAAAAATTCAAGGGAAAATGGGCGTGGAATATAAGGCGGAAGTAAGTTTAAAGCATGAAGTGCAGTTAGATGACATTATCTTGTCCATTGAAGGAAGGGCAGATGGGATTATTACGCCTTTGAAAGAGGACAGTCCTATTGTTATTGATGAAATTAAATGCGTATATAAAAATCTTCGTTATATAAAGGAAGCGGAAGAAATACATCTGGCACAGGCAAAATGTTATGCCTATATCTACGCTGTACAGAATGATTTGAGTGAAATACAGACTAGAATCAGTTATTGCAACATAGAAACGGAAGAAATGAAATATTTCCATGAAACGCATACAATTTTTCAACTGAGCAGATGGTTCGAGGAACTGGTGTTCGAATATGAAAAATGGATAGATAATTATACGCAGTGGAGAAAGGTAAGAAATACATCGATTGAGAAAATGGTGTTTCCCTTTGCTTATCGAAAGGGACAAAAGGAACTGGCAGCCTTTGTTTATCAGACCATAGAGCAAGGAAAAAGGCTATATATTCAGGCACCTACAGGTACCGGAAAAACGCTGATCTCATTATATCCCGCAATCAAATCGGTGGGGAAGGGCAGAGGGGAAAAAATATTTTATTTGACGGCAAAGACCATTACCAGAACTGTGGCAAAGAATACCATGGAAATGTTAGGAAAACACGGTTTGAACTATCGTGTACTGGTATTAACTGCCAAAGAGAAAATATGTTTTCTGGAGGCAATGGAGTGCAATCCGGTAACTTGTCCTTATGCAAAAGGTCATTATGACCGTGTGAATAACGCAGTATATGATATGATTACTCATGAAACTATGTTCGACAGAGAAAAGATAGAAGAGTATGGGAAAAAGCATCAAGTTTGTCCCTTTGAATTAGGACTGGATATTTCTCTATGGGCAGACTGCATTATTTGTGATTATAATTATGTCTTTGATCCTAACGTATATTTAAAGCGTTTTTTTCAGGAAGGAGTAAAGGGAGATTATATTTTTCTGGCCGATGAGGTACATAACTTGTTAGAACGAGGCAGAGAGATGTACAGTGCCACATTATATAAAGAGGATTTTTTAGAAGTTAAGAATTATGTGAAGAACAACAGCAAACGTCTTGCAAGCCGTTTAGAAACCTGTAATAAACATTTGTTGGAATTTAAGCGGGAATGTGAAAACTGTCAGGTAGTGGAGAACATTGCAGGATTCACCATGAGCCTTTTGCGGTTGCAAAGCGAGATCGAGAAGTTTTTAGATAACGATGATATCTTAGAGGATAAGCAGGTTGTTGTTGAATTGTATTTGAATATAAGGCATTTTCTGAATATGTATGAACTGGCTTCGGAAAATTATCTTGCTTATGCAGAGCACACAGAGAATGGAAAGTTTAAGATAAAATTATTTTGTGTGAATCCTGCCGCAAATTTGAAAGAATGTATGGAGCGGGGCAGGGCTTGTGTATTGTTTTCGGCCACATTACTTCCTATCAAATATTATAAATCCCTGTTAACGGAAGAAAGTGATAATGCGGTATATGGTATTTCGCCCTTTGATTCTGCGAAACGATGTGTGGCAGTAGCAACGGATGTAAGTTCCAAGTATACAAGAAGAAACAAGAATGAATATGAAAAAATAGCATTTTATATCAAAGCAGCTTCCAAAGCAAAACAGGGAAATTATTTAGTGTTTTTTCCATCTTATGCATTTATGGAGCAGGTTTATGATATTTATGTACAGGATTTTTTGAGTCAAGATGAAAAAATCCTGATGCAGTCAAATCAGATGACAGAGGAAGAACGGGAAAAATTTCTTAACGAATTTGAGCAGACAGATAGAACACTGATAGGATTTTGTGTTATGGGTGGCATTTTCAGCGAAGGCATCGACTTAAAGGCAGAACGACTGATTGGAAGTATTATTGTGGGAACCGGTTTGCCGGGCATTAGCAACGAAAAGGAATTGCTGAAAGCTTACTTTGACCAAGAGGGCATGAATGGTTTTGATTATGCCTATCGTTTTCCGGGGATGAATAAAGTGCTGCAGGCAGCAGGCAGAGTTATCCGGACAATGGAGGATACCGGTGTGGTACTTTTACTGGATGAACGCTTTGCGACCCGGGAATACCGCATGATGTTTCCAAGAGAATGGCAGGAGATAAAATATTGCAATCAGAAAACGGTGGAGCAGGTATTAGAAGAATTTTGGCGCAGCAATAAAAATTTTTTATAAAATTTTGTAACAAATCCCAAAAAAAACGAACAAAAGAATTAGAACACACAAAGGAGGGGGAGCAGTGCAGGATATGGGAGGGGCATATGAAGAATATTACCAGATAGTATATAAGTTTTTAATGGGATTGACTTCAGGGAATCATGAACTTGCAGAAGAACTTACTCAGGAAACATTCTATCGTGCCACTAAAAATGTTAGTAAATTCAGAGGGGAATGTAAAATGTCTACCTGGCTGTGTCAAATTGCAAAATATGCTTTTTACCAATATATTGATAAGAAAAACAAAAGAAGGGAAGTTCCCTTGGAAACAGTTGTGGATATTGCACTTGAGGAAGAGGTAGAGAAAAATTATATTCAAAACGAAAGAAAAATATTTCTCTACAAAAAAATTCAGCAATTACAAAGTCCTATGAAAGATGTGGTTATGCTTCGGTTAACAGGGGATTTAAGCTTTCGGGAAATCGGAGATATTTTAGGGAAAAGCGAAAACTGGGCGAGAGTTACCTTTTACCGGGGTAAACAGATCTTAGGAAGAGGGGTAAAAGATGATGCTAAGTAAAAAAGAAGAATGTGATATTATGACAGATCTCCTGCCGTTATATGTTGACCATCTGACACAGAAAGATACGAACCAATGGATACGAGAACATCTTTTAGAATGTCAACAATGTAGGCAGACTTATGAATTAATGAAAGATTCTTTTACAGAAGTATTGAGAGAAGGGGAAAAGAAGAAAAAGGTAAAATTATTTAGGAAGGTGAAAATTCGCCTGTTTTTGTATGGTTATGTATTGCTGCTGACAGTCATATGGCTGTATTGTATGTTAGATTTCATTTATTCTTTTTAGAGGGGAACAGTTATGAAAGAAAAACAGAAGTGTGCTGTTGTGGAAGATTTATTTGGCTCTTATTTGGAGAATCTGACAAATAGCACCACCAGTCGGAAAATAGAAGAACACATGAAAGAGTGTAACAGGTGTCAGAGGAAGTATGAAGCATATTTATTTCAAATAGAAGAAAAAAATATACAGGAAAAAAAGAAAGGCCAGAAATTTTATTGCAGATTATCCCGATATCACTGCCAAATGATAGGAATGGTATTGGGAATTGTGTTGGCTTTTTTGGTAATGATAGGCGGCATTACACTTACCGTTGTTTATCTGCAGAAAGTAAATAGGACCAACAGCTATACGGAAGAAATAGAAGATTATGGAATATTTCAGGATTACGCAGGGATTTCTAAACTATATTTATTTCCTTCCAAAAAAGAAATGGACACAGAAAATGTAGGTTTGGAAAAGTATGTATATGAATGTTACGGAAACAGAATGTTTCAGACTTGTCAGATTTATTTGGAGTGTACCTATTCTAAGGAAGCCTATATGGCAGAAAAAGAAAGACTAAAAAATGTGAAAGATCAGGAAACGGAGAAGTCAATACAAAGCAGTGAAGAGGAGTTTGCTTATCCTGGTATATATGCTATGTTAAATAGTGAAAGTTGTTATGAGTATGTGCTTTTTATAGAAGAAGAACAGAAAATGATTTATATATATTTACAGGGATTGGTGGACAGAAGGGATTTAAAGTTTCCGGAAAAATATCTTCCGCTGGCATATGGGCAGAATGGTAATTCCTTCGAAAAGGAAAGAGAGTATAGTATCTATTCCGTAGAAGTGGAAGAAGTTGTGAAGTAAGGGGAGGAGAGTTATGCAGAAGTTTCAAAGAAAAAAGTTGTGGAAAGGTATTTTGATTGGAGCGGTACTTACGTTTTTTACAGTGTTTGTATTGATTACGGTGTTCTTGTGGTTATTTTTTACCGGTGGACCGGCAAAAACAACGAAAGATCTGAAACGTTACGAAGAGATATTTGAACTGTCCATGAACAGCGGTCTGATCATATTTCCGGAACATATTTCAGACAAAGCGGTGCAGACCGATTTTTATTCTTACTATAGGGATATGTTTGGCTCTCCAAGTTATGAGATTTATTTGCAATGTACTTACGAACCGGAAGAATATCAGGCAGAAATAGAAAGATTGGAAAATACCTATAAAAAATATGCAGGTACGGAGAGAAGACTATTGAAGGATACAGAGGGGAAATACAATTATCCCGCATATATTGCCATTGAAAATCATCATTACAGTTATGAGTATGCTTTGATAACCGGTGAAAATCAAATTACCTATATCAGTGTTTCAGGCAGAGATAAAGAAAAGGTGAAGTTTTCAAAGGATTATTTACCGGAAGATTTTATGACAGAGGCAGGAAGAAATTTTACCAGCGGCTATTCTATTTACATTAGCTCCATCAGTTCAGACCATATCAGTTATGATACAACCAGAGCACAAACAGTAACTGTTAGGGACGCCCATATGGAACAGATTGAGGACAGCTATTTTGTGGTTCATGTGGAGTTGGATGAGGAAAATCGTGAAATTATTACAGAATGTAATTTTGAGCACTATGAAAGTCAGCATGATGAAGAAGCTGATATTACAGTATATTCGGAATTAAATGGAATGATATATAAAGACTTAAGGCTGAATGAAGACAGAACAAAAGCAATTATTGTTTATTACGAAGATAAAGAGCAAAAACAGGAAAAAGAATTTGTGGTGGAGCTACCGTTGCCATAAGGAATTTTCCGAAAATTAAGAGCTTTATACCCCAGAAGAATATTGACTTTTAAAGGAAGAATGCCTATAGTAAATGTAGTATGCAATTTGGAGGAATAGCAATGATTGAAACAGTGGTATCGGCGGATCTGCCAATCGATGAAAAATTAATAATACAGAAAAACCGCCTGCAGCCCAAAGAGACAACAGGAACCCAAAAACGTATATCCATTGTGACCGGACTTTATGGTGATGAATTGGATGGGCAGTATATTTGTTATGAATTGATCCGAAGAATCAGCGCCAATAAAAAATATTTAAAGGGAATTGTGGATATTTTCCCCGCGTGTAATCCTTTGGGGTTAGCATCTACTACCCGTGGTGTTCCCATGTTTGAACTGGATATGAACCGTATTTTTCCCGGTTCAGAAAAAGGAACTACTATAGAATATGTGGCGGCCCGGCTGATCGATGAAATCATAGGTTCAGATCTTTGCATTGATATCCATTCCAGTAATATTTTTCTAATGGAAACGCCGCAGGTGAGAATTTCAGAAGTTACAGCCCAAAAGCTGGTTCCCATAGCAAAGAAAATTAACGCTGATTTTGTATGGGTACATGCTTCTGCAACCGTATTGGAATCTACTTTGGCGCACAGTTTAAATACCATGGGAGTACCTACACTTGCAGTAGAAATGGGAGTGGGCATGAGAATACATAAATCATACGGTGACCAGTTGGTGGCGGGAATTCTTTATATCATGCATGAGATGGGAATGTGGGATGGACCGGTGGAAACGCCGAAGGAGCCAATCGTATCTACAGATGGTTCGGTTAGTCTGATCCATGCAGGGGTATCAGGAGTGTTTGTTCCCGAAGTCCAGCATGGGGAAACGGTGGTAAAGGGACAGCCTATAGGCAGTATTATAGATTCCCTGACCGGAGATGTAAATGAAATTGTAGAAGCACCGGAAAGCGGTTTTTTGTTTACTTTAAGGGAATATCCTATCGTATATGAGGGTTCATTGATTGCGCGTATACTGGGAGGTGCAAAATGAAAAAAGAGATAATCTATTCAATGAAAGGGCCTTTTCGGGATGAGATGCGGGTGACCGGTTTTAAGTTTGGAGAGGGGGAGAAGTCAGCCTGTATTGTGGGAGCTATTCGCGGAAATGAAATCCAGCAGTTATATGTATGTTCCCAGCTGGTCAAAGTTTTAAAGGAATTGGAAAGCAAAGGTGCTATTAATTCAAATAACGAGATTATGGTGATTCCTTCGGTTAATTCATATTCTATGAATATCGGAAAGCGTTTCTGGCCCGGCGATGAGAGCGATATTAACCGTATGTTTCCGGGAAAAGTAAGCGGAGAAACTACAGAGCGTATTGCGTCAGGAATCTTTGAAAAAACTCAAGGGTACAGCTATGGAATACAGTTTGTCAGCTTTTACAGGCCGGGAGATTTTGTTCCCCACATTCGAATGATGGAAACAGGTTATCAGAGTCCGAGCCTTGCAAATTTATTTGGTATGCCTTATGTGGTGATACGAAAGCCAAAGCCATATGACACCACCACGTTAAATTATAACTGGCAGTTATGGAAAACCAATGCTTTTTCGGTTTACACAAAGGAGACAGATGAAATAGATGAAAAGTCTGCCAAACAGGCAGTGGCGGCAGTGCTTCGATTTCTTACTCGTATGGGCATAATTAAATACAACAGTCACAGCGGCTATATTGCCAGTGTGATTGCAGAGCAGGACTTAATGCCGATTTGTGCTCACAAGGCGGGAATCTACCGCAGATATAAGCTGGCAGGCGATGAAATTGCAAGGGGTGAGGTGTTGGCAGATATTATTGATCCGTATGACGGAAAAGTATTAGAAGAGATAACAGCACCAATTGAAGGGATTATTTTTTTCTCTCACAAGGCACCGTTAGTAAACCAAAACGAAATCGTATATGAGATTATCAAACGATTCCATGAATAAAAGGTAGAATAAGCACTGAAAATGTGCTATGATGAATAATAGCGTGATACTCGAAGGGAAGCATCGGAAGGCGCACTTAAGAAAATGGAGGTACGTAAATGAGCAGCGTAAAAAGAATTTATGTTGAAAAGAAAACACCATATGCAGTACAGGCAAAGTCTTTATCCAAGGAAATTAAAAGCTATCTGGGCATTGATACTGTAACAGGTGTACGTGTTTTGATTCGTTATGATGTGGAAAATATTTCAGAAGAAACATACAAGAAGGCGTTAGGGACTGTTTTTTCCGAACCACCGGTAGATGATGTGTATGAAGAATCCTTTGACAGCAAAGGCGGTAGCGTATTCAGCGTGGAATATTTGCCGGGACAGTTTGATCAGAGAGCAGATTCAGCCGAACAATGTATGAAGCTTTTGAAAGAAGATGAAATGCCGGTCATCCGTACAGCCACAACTTATGTGATCAGCGGTGAAGTAAGTGCGGAGCAGTTAGAAGCCATCAAAAACTTTTGTATTAATCCGGTAGATTCCAGAGAAGCGGAGGAAAGTAAACCTGCTACTTTAGTGCAGGAGTTTGAGGAGCCGGAAGATGTTAAGATTTTTGAAGGCTTTCAGAATATGACGGAAACAGAATTAAAAGCATTGTATGACTCTTTAGGGCTTGCCATGACTTTTAAGGATTTCCTTCATATTCAGAATTATTATAAAAATGAGGAAAAAAGAGATCCAAGTGTAACAGAAATCAGGGTGCTGGATACTTATTGGTCTGATCATTGCCGTCATACTACGTTTTCCACGGAATTAACTGATGTGAAATTTGACGATGGTTTCTACAAGAAGCCTATGGTAGATACTTACGAAAGATACTTAGCAGATAGAGAGGAAATCTTTCAAGGCAGAGAGGATAAATTTGTATGTCTTATGGACTTAGCGCTGATGGCAATGCGCAAATTGAAAAAAGAAGGAAAATTACAAGATCAGGAAGAATCCGATGAGATTAACGCATGTTCTATCGTGGTACCAGTAGATGTGGATGGTGTAGAAGAAGAATGGTTAATTAATTTCAAAAACGAAACCCACAACCATCCCACAGAAATCGAACCATTTGGTGGCGCGGCAACATGCCTTGGGGGAGCCATCCGCGATCCGCTGTCAGGACGTACTTATGTATATCAGGCAATGCGTGTTACCGGTGCAGCAGACCCGACAGTATCTGTAAAAGATACGATGAAGGGAAAACTCCCCCAGAAAAAGATTGTAAGAAGTGCAGCCAGCGGTTACAGTTCTTATGGTAATCAGATTGGTCTTGCTACTGGCTTGGTAAAGGAAATATATCATCCTGATTATGTGGCAAAACGTATGGAAATCGGTGCGGTACTTGGCGCAGCTCCAAGAAGAAGTGTGATTCGTGAAACTTCTGATCCGGGCGATGTGATCATCTTACTGGGCGGCAGAACAGGACGTGACGGCTGCGGTGGTGCCACAGGCTCTTCCAAGGTGCATACAGAGGAATCCATTGAAACCTGCGGTGCAGAAGTACAGAAGGGTAATCCGCCTACAGAACGTAAGATTCAGAGATTGTTCCGCAGAGAAGAAGTAAGTAAATTAATTAAAAAATGTAATGACTTTGGTGCCGGCGGTGTGTCTGTGGCCATCGGTGAGCTGGCAGACGGACTTCAGGTAAATCTCGACAAAGTACCAAAGAAATATGCAGGTTTGGACGGAACGGAAATTGCCATTTCTGAATCTCAGGAACGTATGGCGGTGGTGATAGACCCCAAAAATGTAGCAGAGTTTATGGGTTATGCGAAGGAAGAAAATCTAGAGGCAGTAGAAGTTGCCGTAGTTACAGAAGAACCGAGACTGGTATTAAACTGGAGAGGAAAGGAAATTGTAAATCTTTCCAGAGCATTCTTAAATACCAACGGTGCTCATCAGGAAACTAAGGTAGAAGTGGAAATTCCGGAGAAAGAAGAAAACTACTTTGTGAAAGAAGAAGTAGCAGATATTAGAGCAAAATGGTTAGATACATTAAAAGACTTAAATGTATGCTCTCAGAAAGGCTTAGTAGAAATGTTTGACGGTTCCATCGGTGCAGCCAGCGTATATATGCCTCATGGCGGAAAATACCAGATGACAGAAACGCAGGCTATGGTGGCAAAGGTTCCAATGTTAAAAGGAAAGACCACAACCGTTACCATGATGAGTTATGGATTTGATCCATATTTGTCTTCATGGAGTCCATACCACGGTGCAGTTTATGCAGTAGTGGAATCTGTGGCTAAAATTGTAGCAAACGGTGGAGATTACAAGAAAATCCGTTTTACTTTCCAGGAATATTTCCGTCGTATGAGCGAAGATCCAAAGAGATGGAGTCAGCCATTTGCAGCTTTGCTGGGTGCTTATGATGCACAGATGGGATTTGGTCTGCCATCTATTGGCGGTAAGGATAGTATGTCAGGTACTTTCAACGATATTGACGTACCACCCACTTTAGTATCTTTCGCGGTGGATATTGCTAAGGATAAGGATATTATTACTCCGGAATTCAAGAAGGCAGGAAGTAAGATTGTACTTATGGAAGTGCCGAGAAATGAGTATGATTTGCCGGAATATGATAAAATCATGGAAGCATACGAGAAATTCCATGCAGATGTACAAGCAGGAAATATTATTTCTGCTTATGCATTAGACAGCAAGGGTATTGCGGCCGCAGTAAGTAAGATGGCATTTGGTAACGGATTGGGTGTTAAGATAGAACACAATATTGCACCGGAAGATTTATTTAGCATAGGATTTGGTAATATTGTTGCGGAAGTTCCCGATGGAAAAGTGGGCTCTCTTTCCATTCCTTATACTGTAATCGGTGAAGTAACAGATAAGGCAGCTATTGAATACAAAGATATAATAATTTCTTTACAGGAAGCAGAAGAAGCATGGGCATCTACTTTAGAAAAGGTGTTCCCAACACGTTCTAATGTGGAACAGACTAAGATCAATACGGGACTTTACAAGGCAGACAGCATCTATGTATGTAAAAACAAGGTTGCAAAACCAACTGTATTTATCCCGGTATTTCCTGGTACCAACTGTGAATACGACAGCACCAGAGCCTTTGAACGTGCAGGTGCCAATGTCATCACAAAGGTGTTTAAGAATTTAGACGCAGAAGATATCCGTGATTCTGTAAGAATTTTTGAGGAAAATATTAATCAATCACAGATTATTATGTTCCCGGGCGGATTCAGTGCCGGTGATGAACCGGAAGGCTCCGCAAAATTCTTCGCAACTGCATTCCGCAATGAAAAGATCAAGGAAGCAGTGAACAAGTTGTTAAATGAGAGAGACGGTCTTGTTCTGGGCATCTGTAACGGATTCCAGGCTTTGATTAAGTTAGGTTTAGTGCCATATGGACAGATTACAGAGCAGAAACCGGACTCACCTACACTTACTTACAACACCATTGGACGTCATATCTCAAAAATGGTTTATACTAAGGTAGTTACCAACAAGTCCCCATGGCTTGCAGGAGCAGAATTAGGCGGCATATATGTGAATCCTGCTTCCCACGGTGAAGGACGTTTTGTGGCACCGAAGGAATGGTTGGATAAATTATTTGAAAATGGTCAGGTGGCAACTCAATATGTGGATGCCGATGGAAATCCTACCATGGATGAGGAGTGGAATCCTAATGGTTCTTACTTTGCAATAGAAGGTATTACCAGCCCGGATGGACGTGTGCTTGGTAAGATGGCTCACAGTGAGAGAAGGGATTCTTCTGTGGCAATCAATATTTACGGAGAGCAGGATATGAAGCTGTTTGAATCTGGTGTGAAGTATTTCCAGTAAAAAGAAGTATCTTATTCCCAGGCACCCCTATTTATCCTGAAAAGGCAAAAAGGAGCAGGCTGAAAGAAATTAAAAACGAGAGAAAGAAAGACCTTGTAGAGAGGGAAGCCCCCTATCTATGAGGTCTTTTGTATTAGAGAAAAGCCTTGAAAA
>CASEML010000065.1 GCA_949289145.1 uncultured Eubacteriales bacterium
AGTTCTGATCTTCTTTGATCTCTTTAAAATTATATTCATCCATATTATCTTCATTTCCTTCACAGAAATATATCTTGCCCTCATCTTCTGCCATCTGCTCTTTCATCTGTGTCAGTATATTTTCACTGATAATCTCCACATAATTACTGTCTTTTACAAATAAGTCCGAAAGCACCGCTTCTTTTCCCGTTCTCTTATCAATATGGAAAAACTTTGCCTGCTGGTATCCACTGGCTTCCACCTGCAATACATTTACCTTAATGGTCAGCCAGTCTTCATTGTCTGTGACCACCTCATAATCCATCTGCAGTCCTTGATATCCTTCACCCTGAGCCTTTATATTTTTCTGAAATTCCTGCATAAATCCCTGTGCATATTCTTCAATGCTCTTATTCATAGTTTCAGCAGTTTTTACTTCCTGTTCTGTGGCTTCTTCTTCTGTTTCTATATTTGGCACCACAATATCCGCCGTGTTATTGTCGTCCTCATAATGATATTCTCGAAAGGTCACCACTTGAAAATACTTTCCCAATACCGGAATATTTCCCATTGCCTTAGCAATATCACCATTAATATTGGGCAAAATAATAGAAATCAAAACTGCTGCCGCCGCACCTGCTGTCCACTTAAAAATCCTTTCCTTTTTTACACTGTTTTTTTTCATAATTTCTCCACCCGCTTCTGCTATGTATGCTTCATCAATCTGCCCCATCAATTCAAACAACGTTTCCTTTTTCATAAGATAATGCCCTCCTTTTGAAAATATTCCTTCATTTTCTTTCTGGTGCGGAATAGCAACGTTTTTACATAGTTTTCTTTCATATCATATAAATCTGCAATTTCGCGCATGGTATCCATGTAAAAATATCTTCGGACAAATACTTTTCGCTCCAGTTCCGACACTTGTCCTAAATATTCATTTAGCTTTTCTATAATTATTTTTTCTTCTATTTTGCTTTCTACTGATTCTACTGCACTGACACAATCCTGCAGCTCCTCCATAGATACCATCATACGTTCACTGATCCTTTTTCCTGCGTACCTCTTTTTGTACATATTCAATGCCAAATTTCTAGTAATCTTCCCAATATAAGCAGAAAATATGTTAGGAATCACCGGCGGAATCGTTTCCCATGTCTTTAGCCATGTGTCATTCAAACATTCCTTACAATCCTCGCCATCCTGCAGTATACGCTCAGCAATCCTTCCGCAATATGAACCGTATTTTCTCTCTGTTTCTACAATAGCCTGCTCCGAACGCTTCTGATATAATTTGATAATATCTTCGTCCTTCATTGAATTCACCTCACATTTTCCTTTTTATTTTAAGAGCTCTTACTAATATAGACAACAAAAATTGAAGAAAGTTTCACACATCCAAAAAATTGAAGACCCCAAAGTGGTGGAAGCACTTTGGGGTCTTCTGTATATCCTAAACTATAAGGGGATAGATAAACGCATATTTATATATTTTATTTGTAGTTGGCTTTCTGGAAATCTGGATAAGAAGATTCCAGGCCATGTTCTGACGGGTCAAGACCTAGAAGTTCTTCTTCTCTAGAAACCCGAAGCCCCACTACCTTACTGATAACAAAGAATACAATAGTCATTGTAACGATAGTCCATGCGCCAACAGTTACAATGCCAAGTAACTGGATTAATAATAAATGAACTCCGCCACCGTAGAAAAGGCCATTTGTATAATCAAACAAACCTACTGCAAATGTTCCCCAAATACCGCATGCTCCATGAACGGCAACAGCACCTACCGGGTCATCTACTTTCAATACGTTTTCTACAAAAAGCACTACGACACATACAATGATACCTGCTACAATACCTATAAAGAACGCTCCCACTACATCCACATTGGAACATCCAGCTGTAATCCCCACCAAACCTGCTAATGCACCATTTAATGACATAGATACGTCTGGTTTACCATTTTTAATCCATGTAAAAATCATAGCAGAAATGGTTCCCATTGCTGGGGAAATTGTTGTTGTTACAAAAATCTGTGCCAACTGCTCAACACTTGTTGCAGCAGCACCATTGAAGCCATACCAGCCAAACCAAAGAATAAAGCAGCCAAGAGCACCTGCTAATAAGTTGTGTCCAAGAATCGGCTTACTCTTTCCTTTTGCATCATATTTGCCAATACGAGGTCCTAAGAAAGCGGCACCAATCAAAGCTGAAATACCACCAACCATATGAATAGCACAGGAACCTGCGAAATCAACAAATCCCAAATCGGTCAACCAGGCTGTTCCGCCCCAGATCCAGTGAGCTTCGATAGGATACACAACAAGACTGATTACAAAACTGTAGACACAATATGCAATGAACTTTGTACGTTCTGCCATCGCACCTGATACTATGGTTGCAGCTGTAGCACAAAACACTAAATTAAATACAAATCCTGACCAGTCCATTTCTGTAAAACTTCCAAAAGGATTTAAACCATATCCTATAAAGTTATTACCTTCGCCACATAATAAATTATATCCTAATAAAAAGAAGGCTACCGTTCCTATACAAAAATCAATTAAATTCTTCATAATAATGTTTCCTGTGTTTTTTGCTCTGGTAAAACCAGCCTCAAGCATTGCAAAACCACACTGCATAAAAAACACTAAAGCTGCTCCGATCAAAAACCATACGCCAAACACTTCAGAAGTAATGGCATCCATAATTTCAGGTGCCAAGTCGCTCGTTAATAAGATCATAATAATATCCTCCTTCCACCACCATATAAAAAAGGGATAACACTCCATGTATAGAATATCCTATACGCTGCATGTGTTATCCCCTTTGATAACGGATTCCATATATGTTATGTCTATGCATAAACTTTTTAAATAGCTGCTTCGCCGCGTTCGCCCGTACGAACTCTTACAACATCTTCGATATTAGAAACAAAAATCTTGCCATCACCATAATTTCCGGTATTAATTTCTTTTACAACCATTTCAATCAGTTTTTCGGCAACCTCCTCTGCAACAATTGTTTCCACTTTAATCTTTGGCAGAAGATTTACATTATACTGACTTCCGCGGTATATCTGCTTGTAACCTTTCTGATTACCATAACCCATTACATTGGTTATCATAACGCCGGTAACCTGACATGTGTCAAGGATATCTTTCAACTCATCCAGCTTTTCCAGTCTGATAACAATTTCCAATTTCTTCATATAAAAACCTCCTTATGAATGCTATGGTATGATTTGATAGCATTTGTTTAGATTTTTGGGAAATCTGAGACCTTCCTTTCTAAATATAAAAAGGAGCTTCGCAAGACTTTTAGTCTTTCGAAACTCCTTTGCTTCTATATTTCATTATACACAACATTGAAATTTTGTCAACAACAATTTTTATTTTTTCTTTATAATTCTTAAAATTTCATAGTCAGCTTAATCTGTTTTCGCTCCATATCTACACTTAATACCTTTACTTCAATAATGTCACCTATGGATAATACTTCCATAGGGTGCTTGATAAAGCGATTCGTAATTTGGGAAATATGAAGCAATCCGTCCTGATGTACTCCGATATCTACAAATGCACCAAAATCTATTACATTGCGGACCGTTCCTTTCAAGAGCATTCCTTCCTTTAAATCTTTCATGTCCAGCACATCTGTACGCAATACCGGCTTCGGCATTTCATCACGAGGATCTCTCGCCGGCTTCTCTAATTCCTTTACTATATCCTGCAGGGTAATCTCACCTACATTAAGTTCTTCCGAAAGTTTATGATAATCCTTTATTTTCTTGGAAAGTCCTGCTAAATTTCCTGCAATTACATCCTCCGGAGTATATCCTAATTTCTTTAAAAGTTCTGTGGCAGCTGCATAGCTTTCTGGATGCACACTAGTTGCATCCAATGGATTCTCTCCCCCACTGATCCGCAGAAAACCGGCACATTGTTCAAATGCCTTTGGTCCTAATTTTCCTACCTTTAACAGTTCTTTTCTATCTTTAAATCTTCCATTATCCTCACGGTATGCTACAATATTTTTTGCAATCACCTTGGACACTCCAGAAACGTATTCTAATAAAGAAGCAGAGGCCGTATTTAAATCCACACCTACCTTGTTTACACAGTCTTCCACCACACCGGAGAGGGCTTCACTTAGCTTCTTCTGGTTCATATCATGCTGATACTGTCCAACACCGATAGATTTTGGATCAATCTTAACCAGTTCGGCTAATGGATCCTGCAGTCTTCTTGCTATAGATGCGGCACTGCGCTGCCCCACATCAAAATTTGGAAATTCTTCGGTTGCCAGCTTACTTGCAGAATATACCGATGCTCCTGCTTCGTTTACGATCACATACTGTACCTGAGTATCCAGCTCCTTTAATAAATCCACTATAATCTGCTCTGATTCTCTAGAAGCGGTTCCATTCCCTACAGATATCAGCGAAATATTATATTTCTTAATCATCTGTTTTAAGATTTTTTTTGATTCTTCCACTTTATTTTGAGGCTCTGTAGGGTAAATTACCTTCGTATCCAGCACCTTGCCCGTTTCATCCACCACTGCCAGCTTACAGCCTGTACGAAAAGCAGGATCCCATCCTAATACCACATGTCCCACAATCGGCGGCTGCATTAACAGCTGATTTAAGTTTTTACCAAATACCAGGATAGCACTGTCTTCTGCCTTCTCTGTTAATTCATTTCTAATTTCACGCTCTATGGCAGGGGCAATCAAGCGTTTATAACTGTCTGCCACCACATCTTTTAAAATCGGTGTAGTATAAGGGTTGTCCTTTACAATTACCTTGCTGTTTAAATAAGTAATAATTTCATCTTCCGGAGCCTCAATTTTCACATGTAAAATCTTATCTGCTTCTCCGCGATTCATTGCAAGCACACGATACCCCGGTACTTTATTTAACTGCTGGGTAAAATTGTAATATGTTTCATATACAGACTTTTCTTCTTCACTTTTTGCAGAAGAAACGATATTTCCTTCCTTCATGGTCAAATTGCGGATATAAATCCGGTAATCCGCCTCTTCCGAGATAGATTCTGCAATAATATCTTTTGCCCCCTCTATGGCTTCCTGAACATTCCCCACTTCTTTTTCCTCTGAAATATATTTTTCCGCCTCTTTTTCTATCGGCTCTGTACACATCTGAAGCAGTATATAGTTAGCCAGCCCTTCCAGCCCTTTTTCTTTGGCAATGGTTGCTCTGGTTCTTCTTTTGGGGCGGTACGGACGATATAGATCATCCACAAGTGACAGCGTTTCAGCAGCCTCTATTCGTACCTTTAATTCTTCTGTCAGCTTTCCCTGTTCTTCAATACTGGATAAAACCTGTGCTTTTTTCTCCTCTAAGTTTCTAAGATACGTCAATCGCTCATAAAGTTTTCGTAGCTGTCCATCATTTAAAGTCCCAGTAGCTTCTTTACGATATCTGGAAATAAAAGGAATGGTGTTTCCCTCGTCCAATAATTTCACAGCAGCTTCAATCTGCCAATTTTTTACGGCTAACTCTTCTGCAAGAACTTTGATTATATCCATTTTAAATTCCTTTCCCAAACCTATAAATTGTATAAATTATTTATAAAAATATGTATATTCTGTAAAGCCCAGTTCACAATAATGACCACAATGCCGCCATATAAATATCCATGCCGGTATTTTAACCCTATTTTCCATTTGTTTTTTGTAACTATCTGTATGGTATTGCTTATCATAAAGATACCGGCAATTACCACACAATATAAAACAAAGGGGTGATATAGAAAAGACGCAGCAAACCTGCCTTGCAGCAGTGCACGGACAGCTCTGGTTCCTCCGCATCCCGGACAATAGTAACCCGTCACAAATCGAAAGCCGCAGGGAGGAATCAGGCTCAAGAAATCCCAATGCACTATATTCAACAGTCCAATCATCAGAAGCAGTACGCTGATGGCTCCCAATCCTAATATATACAATCTTTTTTCTGTCTTTTCCATAGCTCCTCCTTTTCATCAGCGTGGTAAAAAAGCTATAAGGTTCTCACCTTATAGCTTTTTATTTAGAACAATAGAAAGCCAGCCAAAGCTACTCTCCATTGCTTCCATATCTAATATTAAGAGTTTCGTCTCTTAATAAGAATTCATAAACTGATCAAGTGCATCCTGATAAGCCGGTGACTGCATATAATTTACAGCCCAAATAACGTAAACAAGTGCAAGTACAATTCCTAAAATAGAAAGAATCATACCAACAAGAGCCATTGTTTCCATTTTTCCTGTAGATGATTTTGACTTAGAAATGACTGCAAGTACGATACCTACAACACCTAATATAATAGATAAATACCAGCAGCAACAGGAAATAACTGCTAAAATACCAAGTACTAAAGAAGCGATGGCTAATCCATGTCCACCATCTTTCTGAGGCTGTTCCGGCTGTGGTGTATAATTGAAATTTCCATTACCGAAATCATTATTGTTCTGGCTTTTGTTTAAGTCATATTCATTGTTTTGGTCATTGAAATTGTTATCCATGTTTTCCTCCCCTTCTAATTACATTTTCATGTATTTTTTCTTTTTTGTGAATACAAAAATTATTTTAACATGAAATAATATATATTTCAATATTTTTTTATATTTTTTTAATAATTTTGTCTGCTGTTTCGCTAAAAAATCATCTTCCAAAAAAATAATCTATCATTGTGTGACCCTCTGCCACATAATTACCGCTGGCCTTTGCCTCTTTTTCGTTGTAATGCCATGTGTTATTTTTCAAATCTGTACTGTCGTAAAGCAAATACGGAACCGGGTCTGAGGTATGCGTACGGACTCTGATAGGAGTCGGATGATCCGGCAAAACAAGCAGACGAAAATCCTCTCCAGAGGCTTCTAAGCCTTCCATTACCTTTTTGATCACTCTCTGGTCTAAATTCTCAATAGCCTGTACCTTACGTTCCACGCTTCCCTGATGCCCCATTTCATCCGGTGCTTCCACATGTACATAAGCAAAATCGTATCCGTCCTTGGTCAAAGCATCTACCGCTGCCTGTGCCTTTCCTTCATAATTAGTATGAAGACCGCCATTGGCACCTTCCACTTCAATGTTATGTATAGACGCACCCTCGGCAATCCCTTTTAGTAAGTCTACCGCTGAAATCATTACAGCTTTCTTTCCTGTCTTCTCCTCAAAAGAAGATAATGCGGGTCTTGTTCCCGCTCCCCAAAACCACAAAGAATTTGCTTTATTTAGTCCTGCTTCTGCTCTTTTAACGTTAACGGGATGATGATTGAGAATCTCATAACTCTTTACCATCATATCACGAAGTACTTCGTCCTTAGGCAGATACTGCCCGATGGTCTGTCCCAGCACATCATGGGGTGCAGTTAAATCCACTACTTCACCTTTATCCCAAATCAGCAAATGTCTGTAACTGGTTCCTAAATAGAACTCATAACCTTCCTTTTTCAATCCTTCTTTCACAGCTTCTAACAAAATTGCAGCATCCTCTGTGCTGATTTCTCCGGAACTATGATCAATAATCTTTTTTTCTTCATATGGCACTTCATCTTCAGAAATAGTGACCATATTGGTGCGAAGCGCCACATCTGTTGCTTTCATATCCACACCGATACTCAATGCTTCCAACGGAGAACGTCCTGTATAATATTTTTTCGGATCGTAACCGATTACAGAAAGATTAGCTGTATCGCTTCCCGGTTTCATCCCTTCGGGAATGGTATGTACCAGTCCGATTTCTGCCTTTGCAGCTAACATATCCACCATTGGTGTTTTTGCATACTCCAATGGGGTCTTACCGCCCAGTTCCTGAATTGGCTCATCTGCCATGCCGTCGCCTAATACAATGACATATTTCATTTTATTAATCCTCCAAACGAATCCGGTTAATAATTCCTTCTGTTTTTTCTGCTTTTGCCGCAAACTCAGCCTCTGTCATAACTTCTGTCACAAAGCCGATTTCTCCTGAAATGCCGGCATCTACGATATTTACTTTTCCAAAGGTACCTTCCATTTCTGGTATTTTATTATTATCACCTTCTACACGCACGAAGAACCGTCTGTTTGCATTCTTGATATCTGTCAGTTCCAGCTTTTTGCTGCTCCAGAAGGTCATAATATTACGGTGTAAATGCTTCGCCGCATCCACTACATCCGCCACTACTGCACTAGCCGTAGGCAACTTTCCTGCTCCACTTCCATAGAACATTACATCACCTAATACATTGCCATGGGCAAAAATAGCGTTAAATACATTGTTTACGCTAAACAACGGATGAGATGGTGCCACCATGCAAGGTGCTACCATGGCATAAAAGCTGTCATCTACCTTCTTACTAGAAGCCAACAATTTAATTGATCTTCCCATTGCCTTAGCATATTTAATATCTTCTGCCGTGATTTTTGTAATTCCTTCTGTATAAATATCTTCGTAATCAACCTGTCTTCCAAAGGCAAGAGAAGAAAGGATTGCAATTTTTCTGCAGGCGTCATATCCCTCTACATCTGCTTCTGGATTGCGCTCTGCAAACCCCTTATCCTGGGCATCTTTTAACACGCTGTCAAAATCAAGACCTTCATCAGACATCTTGGAAAGAATGTAATTTGTAGTACCGTTTAAAATACCAGTAATCACATCGATTTCATCTGCTGTCAAAGAAGAATTTAACGGACGGATAATAGGAATTCCTCCGCCAACACTTGCTTCAAATAAGAAATTGATATTTTTCTCTCTGGCAATTCCCAATAATTCTGCTCCGTGTTTTGCCACTAATTCTTTGTTAGAAGTGCATACACTCTTTCCACTCTGTAAAGCACGTTTCACAAAAGTATATGCAGGTTCTACGCCGCCCATGACTTCAATAACAATATGAATTTCGGGATCATTAGCAATTACTTCATAATCATGAACGATTTTTTCCTGAATTGGATCTCCCGGAAAATCTCTTAAGTCAAGAACATACTTTAAATTCAATTCTTCTCCAGCTCTTTTGTTGATACTGTCCCGATTAGTTTCTAACACTTCCACCACGCCTGAACCAACGGTACCGTAACCTAATAATGCAATGTTTATCATTTTTTCACTCCCTAGCTAAAATTTTTATGGAATGGATGCCTTTCTGACGCTCCATATCCTCTATCATCTGCGAAACATCGTCCGTAGATGGCAATACTTCAACACTAAGTGTCAAAGTAGCGACTCCATTTACAGGTATGCTTTGATGAATCGTCAATATGTTGGCATGATATTCTGCCACAGTCTTCAATATATCCGACAGCAATCCCGGCTCATCATCCAACTGCAATACCATAGTGATCGTTCTTCCCTTGGCATTTTCATGGAAAGGAAAGATATCATCTTTATATTTGTAAAATGAACTTCTGCTGATTCCAACTTTATCTGTTGCTTCCTGAATGGTGATTGCCTTCTCTGATTCGAGAAGTCTTTTCGCCTCTACGACTTTTAGAAGAACCTCTGGAACTGCCTTTTGTTTCACAACAAAATATTTATTCACTTCTGCCATCTTCCTAATCTCCTGAACGCTAGACTAGCAGATCTTATCTGCTCCCTGTATGTTTGAGAAAAACACTTGTTTTCACTAGAAAGATATTAGCACAATTGGTGAGGGATTGCAAGGTTTATCTTTCCATTCCCACGACAAACGCATGAATTGTTATATCCTCTCCAGCACCGTCTTTTCATTTTTTAAAAACTAATCACTTCCTCCAAATACCTTATTGGAAGCAGACTTATAACAAATCTTTTCTTCTTTAATGATAATTTATGCCTTG
>CASEML010000066.1 GCA_949289145.1 uncultured Eubacteriales bacterium
ACCATTGACTGTGATACATAATCCGTAAGACTCATGCGGCCATACGGTGCAAGTATTTTCTGCAATTTGCCGTTATTGCACCAGTATAATAGCAGAAAAGCAGAAACAATACACAACATGAAAAACAGATTATACCACGAATTTAGAATTGTCTTTAATGAAGAAAGCATAAATTCAATCTCTATCTGTGTATATACAAATTCCTTCAGATAATACATAATCAATGTTACCGGCAACGATATACACAATACCCTGGTCCAAAACAGGCGGCATTTCTCCAATGCTTCAGTTGATGATGCGTTGAAAAAGCCTTTCCTGCCAAGCAAAATTCCCAGCATAAACAGAGAAGCAGTCTGAAATACCCTTCCATAACACCATGCCCAGTTAAGACTGGCAAGCTGTCCTGTCACCAAATTAACCTTTACCATCTCCCAAAAAGAATCTCCACCAAGCTGAGGATAGACATCGCCTAAGGAAAAAATCATCTGCTGCGGATTTTCCGACGGATTGAATGCGGAATAAATCACCTTACACCATTCTACAGGTTGCAGCATCAGGAATATCGCCAATGCGAAAAGTGCCTTATCATTCCAATGCCTTACCGGAACCAGAACAAAACCGATTAATGCATACAATACCAGTATTTCTCCAGGGAAAAATGCGGCATTTATAAAGCCAAACCCAAGCAACAACAGCAGACGCCACATAAATCTGTTCTTGAAATCTTCTCCTCTCTTCTCGGCATTTCTGCTCTGCAAATAAAAGGTAAAGCCAAACAGCAATGCGAATATGGCATAAGTTTTTCCTGAGAAAGCAAAGAACATCATGTCCCATAAACTAGTATCCAAGGCTTTGACAGTTTCACTTGAAGGTTCTGGAAAAGAATAGAAATTAAAATGCTCTATATTATGTAATAGCATTATGCCCATCACGGCAAAACCTCGCAATGCATCGACAGCCACATTGCGTTTATTATCATTAAGTGTTTTCATATATTACGATAAAAAAATGCCATTCACAAACGAATATGTTTATGAATGACATTATTTGATAAAATTCTGTTCTCAGAGATTATTTTGCAGAATCACCTGCAGCAGGAGCAGCTGCTGCAGCATCAGTCTGAGGAGCAGCAAAACCGGCAGGTGCATTCAATGGGTTAGTACTCTGTTCTTCTACGGCTTGTTTCATTATTACAGAAGAGTTATCAGCTGCACGTGGAACAACATACGCTGTAGCGATACTTACAACTACCATAAAAGCAGCCAATCCCCATGTAAGTTTTTCAATAAAATCTGTAGTTTTACGTACACCCATAATCTGGTTTGACGATGCAAAACTAGAAGCCAAGCCTCCACCCTTAGAATTTTGTATCATTACAACAAAGCATAACAACAATGCTGCAAGTACAATCAATACAACAAATAATAAATACATTTTTCTATTTTGATTTAGCGTTAATAATCAATCTCTCTAAAAATCTTATTTGGTCTGCAAAGTAAATATTTTTTTTTGGATATTTCAAATTTAATTTTTTAATAATTTCCAGTGCCTTGTCATATCTTTGCTGTTTAACATATATTTTGGCCAACGTTTCAGTCAGATATTCATCA
>CASEML010000067.1 GCA_949289145.1 uncultured Eubacteriales bacterium
AAAACATCCATTTTCCTTTGCAGGTAAAGTAAAAAAAACATACCTTTGCAAGCGCAAAACAAAAACAAAGCGTTCTTTTTCAAATATGGGCAGTTACCAGAGTGGCCAAATGGGGCTGACTGTAACTCAGCTGGCGTAGCCTTCGGTGGTTCGAATCCATCACTGCCCACATTCCTTTTTCTTGCGGAAATAGCTCAGTCGATAGAGCACTAGCCTTCCAAGCTGGGGGTCGCGGGTTTGAGTCCCGTTTTCCGCTCTCATACATAAGCAGTTACGAAAGTGGCTGCTTATTTTTTATTCTGATTTTGCTGGGTTTTTGCCACTTTGTTTAAACCAGAATTTAAACATGAGTACCCATGTAGCAATCATTTGCTACATCACCCCCATTTAAAATCTCCAGTTACAGTAGGATATCTCAACCATTTTGCTTACATTTGCCTTAAACCATTAATACATATTTATATGGAAGCTCAATACGAAATAAAGAATAATCTGTTGGAGAAGTTGAAACAGGAGCATTGCTTCTGGTCTTTCAATGTAGCTTCCATAAAAGAAGTTCCGGATGATATTTTGATAGAAAAGACGCTGATATACTTGGATATGGAAGAAATCGACCAACTTTTCCTTATCTATCCTTTCAAGAAAATCAAACAAGTCTGGAGGGAACATTTGATTCCACAAGGGCAGTACCTTTATACCTTGAACCGATTCTTGGCATGGTACTATTTCAAAATCAAGCACCCTGATTCCTACATCAAGGCTATGCAAACCAAACAACTAAATAAAATCATCCAATAGAAATAGCTATATTCACTTTTCCTATATATAAATAAAACAAGGAGATACATCACCAGCCTTATCTGTCACAAGGAAAGCATCCCCTTACCATAAAAACAAAACCACCTAACTAAAAATAAAAAAAATAAGGACGCACAACTGAATTGCTAAGTATTACACACCATTTTACTCTGATAATCATAACAATAACAGTAATATAAACACTTATTTGTTGATAAAAGCCAGCATCCATTTTCTTCGGTATTGAAAAATACCTCTACATTTGAACTGTAAACATTAAAAACAAATACCATGAAAAATATTTCTATGTTAGGAGCTGTAGCAGGAGACATATTAGGCTCTGCCTATGAATTTTACCCTGTAAAAGATTATAATTTCAACCTTTTCAACGAAGAATCTGCATTCACTGATGACACTGTACTCACCATGGCAGTGGCTGATTGGATTCTCCATGACCCTGAATTATCATCCAATACTCTTGTTGATTACCTCCAGAGTTATGGCAGGACATACAGAGGAAGAGGGTATGGGGATTATTTCTATCAATGGATTTATTCTGAAAATCCTGCCCCTTATAACAGCTATGGAAATGGTTCTGCCATGAGAGTAAGCCCAATTGGTTTTGCTTTTGATACTTTGGCAGAAACATTGGATATAGCCAAAAGAAGTGCAGAAGTCACCCATAACCATCCGGAAGGCATCAAAGGAGCACAAGCCACTGCAGCAGCTATCTTTTGGGCAAGGCAAGGGGAATCCAAAGAGGACATCAGGAAAAATATTTCTCAATTTTTCGGCTATGACATGCAAAGAAGCTGCGAAGAAATCAGGAAAGATTACAACTTTAGTGCTACCTGTCAAGGAAGTGTCCCTGAATCCATCATAGCTTTTTTAGAGAGCACAGACTATGAAAGTGCTATTAGGTCAGCCATATTCTTTGGAGGGGACAGTGACACCATGGCTTGCATTACAGGAGGGATTGCATCAGCCTACTACAAAGAAATCCCCAAGGCTATTGCAGACTTCACAACATCCTTATTACCAGAAGAATTTCTTAAACTGATTCAGGAATACAACAACAAATTCATCAACAAATAAACCAACCATTCATCACCATGAATAAGAATATAACTATACCCTATTCCCACAATCCTCCCCATTATGATAGGAAAAAATCAATACCAGCGAATTAATAAAATCATTGTTTAACCTGTGCAGGTACAATTAGGGTAAAAAGGACATTACATCCAGAAACAATTGATTAATAATCAATATATTATAAGTATAGTTTGAGTCCCGTTTTCCGCTCTCATACAGGAGGTTATGTCGATTTCGATATACCCTTTTTAGTGTCTGCCATTACTTGGAAAAGACAAGAGCAAATCAAACATTATCCCGGTAGCACACCCAAAAATTCCCCATTCCTCCGCCAATGCCAACTAAAGGAAGAACAAAGAATCACCGGAAGAGAACCAGAGATAATTCGGGAACAGAACGGGAACAGACCGGGAACGAGATTGTCTTTGCACTCAAGACAAAACCGACAGAACAGATTACAAAAGAGAAAATAATTTCTATTTTTGTCTCCGTAAAAATAGTAATCATGGAAAAATCAGTCATTGGAATAGGAGAAATTTTGTGGGACATACTTCCAGAAGGAAAGAAACTGGGTGGGGCTCCTGCAAACTTTGCTTACCACACCGCACAGTTAGGCTTACCAGCATACATTGTAAGTGCCGTAGGTAAT
>CASEML010000068.1 GCA_949289145.1 uncultured Eubacteriales bacterium
GTAACTAGCCCTTATAGGGCGAGAACAAACCACCGGCTAAGCCGGTGGTTCTGATTATGGATAAATTTCAGGGGAAGGCGTGGCTCATACGAGTCATGCCTTCCCCTGTTTAGAACTGTCTATTTCCCGACAGCCCCTTTTGGGAGTTGAAGTGGACTTGTCCACTTTGCTCTGTCGATTTTGCCGATTTAGATGTCGATTTTGCATGTGCCATTACTATAAATGAACGCATTGCCGATGCACAATATAGTCGAGTTTAATTCAATATCTTATGGAGGTGTATTCTATGAAAGGTTTCATGAAAAAGTTTTTGAAAGGATTAAATGTATGTTCTGTTATTAATGCGATGGCTTTGTTTTTGGCAGTAGACACCGTCAATTCCGCATGTATGTGGATTATGTATCAACCAGAGGTTCCGGAAGAAATGGAGGAGTATAAGAGGAAGTGGCATGATACATATGATTGCAGAAAAAATGATTAATTGGCAGATTGTTAAAGGGAATTTAACGGAAACTGACCGGAATAAGTATGTGTATGCCTACGAAATATTGTTCAATCAGCTGGTGAATCTGTCTATTGCTGTAGTACTGGCATTCGTTTCACATGAATTAATAGCAGTCTTTTTGTTTCTTGTGGTATACATTCCCTTATGCAAATATGCTGGTGGTTTCCATGCAGAGAACAATGAAAAATGCATGCTCTATTCTTCATTGGTTATTATTTGTGTTATTGTGCTTAACAAAACATTGCATGATGTTACTACAAATACTTATGAAAGTATTATAAGTATTATGATGATATGTTTCATGTTAATGTTAGCATTTATATGGCACATGGCACCAATTGAAACAAAAAATAAAAAGTTAGATGAACTGGAAAGGAGGAGATGTAGGAGAAAAGTTCACATCATTTGGACCATACATATATTGCTTATGGTATGGAATGTATTGATACTAAAGAGGACATGTATATCCATAAATATTTTATTGGCATATGCAACAGTAGTTTGGTTTTTAGTAATCGGACACCAAAAAATGAAAAAGTAAAAATCAATATAAGACGTAATAGGGTAAGGAGGAATTTTATGAGAAACTATTTAAGAAAGTTACAAGGAAAAAGAATATTGGCAGGTATTTTGGCGGTAGTTATGGTTTTGACAAGTGTGAATTTGAGCCAATTTGTATCTGCAGAAGCAGCAACTGAGTATGTGACATTGTATTTTCTTGACAATACTGCTGAACAGTGGGTGAAGAATGATAATGCCAAAATGGAAGCCGTTGATAATAGTAATGGGCATGATAGTTATTGGATGACACAAATGGACGAGACTACATGGAGCGTAAAAGTTCCTAAAAGTGCATACAATATTACATTTAATCGTTATAGCCCGGACAAAACAACGCAATGGAATTCATGGAGTGCCGGCGGCAGGGATGAAAATAATGCGTATTATGCAGACGGAAGTGAATATGGGCATTGGGGATATTTTGAGAAAGATGAAATGCATTTTCATGAGGGTGACATTATTTATCTTGATATATCAGAATTTCCAGAATGGGAAAATGATGATGCTTTCATGTATGTGAATTTTACAAATGCCTCCAAGGAAGACAATGGCGGGCAGAATATTGAGATTTCTATTGCTGATCGCACTAAGTATAATCCTAAAGTGCTTGATACAAAAGCGACACCGTATAAATATGTATATACTGCTACAAAAGAGGATGAAGGTTCTAAAGAATTAAGGTTTTGGAGAGGAAATAGCACAACATTATGGAATTGTTCTGTTGTACTTTCCTATGAAGAATATTCCAAAGGGATAAATTGCATAAAAGTATCAGGCTGGAATAACACGGGAGAAATTAGCAAATATCAAAAGGAATCTGATTTGGATAAAGATACAGATGATGATGGCGCACCAGACTATATTGAAGACTATTTTGGAACAGATAAGACCAAAGAAGATACAGATGGTGATGGTCTGTCAGATTATATGGAAATATATTCCGTTGCATTAAACCCAACTATTGTGGATACAGATGGAAATGGTATAAATGATGGAGAGGAAGATAGCGATGGTGATGGCTTGGCGAATATAGAAGAAGTCAAGCTTGGAACTAGTATAGTAGAAGTTGATACAGACAATGATGGACTTAATGATTATGAAGAAGTGGTTCATTATAAAACAGATCCATTAAAAGAAGATACGGATGGAGATGGTGCCACCGACGGAAAAGAAATTGAATTGGGGACTAATCCGCTTATCGCAGAAGATTCTTTTTCAGTGAGTGCAGTTGCTGAGGAAACAGATTCGGTTAAAGTATCAGTTGAAACTAATTTATCTGGAAATCAAGTCGATACATTATGTGTACAAAAGTACGAGAATGAATTATTTTTTCCAGAAGACATGCCGGGATATATTGGCGGTGCATATGATTTTCATGTAGATGGAACATTCGATACTGCAACCATTCAGTTTGAATTTGATAAAGAGTTGTTGAAGGATGAATCTTTTGATCCGGTGATATATTATTTTAATGAAGAAACACAACTGTTGGAGGAATTAAAAACTACAGTAACCGGTAATATTGCGTCAACACAGGTAACACATTTTTCTAAGTATATCTTAATAAATAGAAAAGTTTATCAAGATGCATTTCAATGGCAGGATGTTTGGAGCACTACAGGATATTCGGGAGTAGAAGTTGTACTTGTGATTGATGATTCTGGCAGTATGTCAACCAATGACCGCACAAACCAGCGATTAACAGTTGCACAAAATTTAATTGATAATCTTCCAGAGAATAATAAAATTGGTATTATTAGATTTTCAAATTCAACATCAATATTAACCTCATCATTGACAAGTGATAAAGAACAGGCAAAAGCTTTTCTTACTACAAGTTATTTTAAATCATCCGGTGGTACCTATATGTATAATGCGATAAATAGGGCATTATCATTATTTGAATCCGCGGATGAGAAGATTTTAAAAATGATGGTGGTGCTAAGTGATGGTGACACTGCTGATACAAGTCTGCACTCCTCTGTTGTCACATCGGCTAATAATGAGAAGGTTAAAATTTATACGGTTGGTTTAGGTGGAAGTAGTTCTAGTTATTTTGAAAAGTATCTGAAGCCGCTGGCTAATAACACAGCGGGGGCATTTTATCTGGCCTCAGATGCCAATCAGCTAGAAGAAATATACAAGGACATCAACAAGAAAATTGATATGGAAACAGACAGTGATGGAGATGGCATAGCCGACTACTATGAGGAAAATATGGTTATGTTTAACGGTATGACCATCAAGTTGGATAAAAACAACCCGGATAGTGATGGAGATGGCGTATCGGATGGAGAAGAAGTCGCTGAACTGAATTATCAATATAATGATGACAAGACACAGGTAATTGTGACTGGAAGACTACTCTCCAACCCTTTGGAAGAAGATAGCGATGGAGATGGAATTTCTGATGAAGAAGAAAATAACATTGGAACCAATCCTTTATTAGCAGATAGTGATGGAGATGGATTATCTGATGGTATTGAATTTACAAATTGGTTTGATCCGTTAGACAGAGATCCTGATGGAGATGGAAGACTTGATCTGCAGGAATATAACGAAGGTACAGATCCGTATACATATAATAAAAATTGGTATGAACATACATGGGATTTTATTTGTGGATTTGTTGCCGGAGATTTTATTGAAGATACAGACAGTCTTCCTACTATGATGGGACAGGTTCTTAGCAGTTTTATTCCTTTTATAGATATAAGGGATGCGGTTGGAAATTTGTCCCATGGTGACTATGCAATGGCAGGTTTAAGTGTAGCAGGATTGATTCCTGCTGCGGGCGATGCAGTGAAAGCCGCCGGAAAGGCTGGAAAATTTGTCGTCAAAAATTTGGACGATATTCCTAAAATTGCAGGGCTTCTTGAATTTATGAACAAGAACATACCTGATGCTGTAAAAGTATTAAATAAGAGTGATGATTTTGTAGAAGCTGCCAAGATGTTATCAAAGGCAGATAATATTAAACTTACCAGAAAACAGGCAAAAGCTATTACAGAAGCTTTTGAAAATGCCGGACTATCACATTATTTGGTAAAGACAAGTAATAGTCTTGACTTAAAAGAAGCAGTTGATGTTGGCTCGGAAGTTTGGGAGCAAGGTGCCTTAAAGCGAGGAAAAGAAATTGATAATGTTGTGAATGGTCACAAAACAGGGAAAGGGCTTTTAAAAGGTGAACCATTAGGTGAGAATTTCCCTGTGGCAGATCGGATTTTGCGTGACGAAAAGATATTGGTTAGTACAAAGAGCTTAGATGTTGCTGCACCAAGTTATCAAAATACGAAAAAGCTGAAAGATACGTTGAATAAGTATGCAAATTCATTAAAAAATATAGAAAGCAAGTATTTTGAGGCAGATGGTATTTTTAAGTGGGGCGATACATTTTTACAAAAAGATGATTATAATAAAAAAGCTCTTGAAATTATATTACCTGATGTCATAATAACTGAAGAGTCATTGAAAGTGCTGGGAGATTTTCAAAAAACTATGAAGCAAACAGACTTTGAAGTATGGTATCGTATAGGAAAGTAAAGGAGATTTAGTATGAGTGTTCAAACGTATCCATTATTGATGTCTATATATAAAGGTGAGGGGCGTGTGTTGATTATGCCTGTTATACGTCATATGGCAGGATATTCAGTAAATGCGGACTGGGTTGCTAATATACAGCAAATTGATGATTATGCAAGTATAGGTAAGGGTGTTATTCATGCTGTAGATTTTATTAGAAATAGTCCTCTTTCAATGTCAACTCCAAGGGAGCGGGAACTGGATCCAATTTGGAAAAAGAACACTAAGTATAAAAGTGAGATTTCCTTTTGGAAAAACAACCTTTTGACACGTATCAAGGTTTTTGAAGATGGACATTATCTAATATATTCCATGAAAAGGTCTGAAAAACGAAAAGGCGGATATTCGGAAATCATAAAGGAAATTAATCTTTTACCAAATGCTTCGAATGAGGAAATCGGGAAAGCGGTTTTAAGTGCATTTGAGGCATTAGAAGATTACTACAAAAATAACAAAGAACAGCAGGATTATTTTACAAAAAATATAGAATTATTGGGTGGTTCCATGCTGACATTAACGGTTCCAAAGGATAATCATTTTATTGATAGTGAAGACTGTCATGCAGCAGAAATATATCAGTGCTATTCTTACCTTTCACAAGAGGGGGCGGAATCCTCTGCCGAATTTTTTCTTGGAATTGCACCTGAGCTTGACTGCAATTTGGATGCTTTGAATGTTCGCAGTTCATGGGAAGAATTTTATGGGAAGGCTGATTTTTTTGAAATGCAAGATGGTGATTATGGCATATTCAAATTGCGTATAGAAATGAAGAATAAACACACACATAAGATATCATATCTCCTTCGACAGGATGAGGACTTGCTTTTGGAGTGTGGCATGGAGGTACACCAACCCAACAGAAAAAAGAAGTTAGATGAAAAACTGGTTGATTTGTTTCAAGAGTTTGTGCTAAGCTGCAAAATGTAAAATATGTATTTCAGATGTCAGCTATAGCTATTTATAATATGAAAAAGGGTTTGGAATTATCCACACGCTATATAGTTAAAGTCAGGTTTATTTAACTTAAAATGAAAGAGAGATGAAAGGGGACAGAGTCGATTATGCGGTCTCTGTCCTTTTGGTATGATATAGGGATTTTGTGACATGTCAATAAGACTTGTCTGTGACACAATATTCTCAGGTTATGAGAGTTCCTGTAACTTTTGTAAATATTTTGCTGCTGTTTTGTGAATAACTGATATTTTTTCCAAACAAGGTTCATGCCAATCTCAAGTTCCGATTCCAATGGCTTGAAGTATAAGTTGTTGTCCCCAGAGGGGTTATTATTTGCTTTTCTGCAAGAGGAGCATCAATATACCCCAGATATCCTTTGCAGGCAACTTAAAGTAGTTATATTTGGATAAATCAACTTTTCCAAGCAAAAGCCCAAAGTCAATCATCCCTTTATCAAGCTGTTCTAAAACAGTTTCTGCCTCTCCGTTGGCAATATGAAAGTGCACCATTGGATAGTCAGCCTGTAACTCCTTTGCTATTGAAGAATCATTTTTTTTTCGGTCAAAGTTATTTTTCTGTTTCCCCTAATGAATAACTGTTTTCCAAATTCATCTTCCATATCTTTCCGTTGACGTGAAAGGCAGGCAAGCATTCATACAGAAGATCTCATGTTATATGGAGTATATCCACTTCAAAGTTAATATGTCCAAATATGAAAAGAGGGCAATTTTGCAATCATCCTGAAGGAGCTTAGCAGGTTGGTGGTTTCTTTCAGCAGCATCAAGGCAGGAATTGATGAAGCAGCGGATCTGGTATCTGCCGGTTCAGACGATCTATTCGGCTGCTCACAGGAACTGGCAAGGGCAGGCAGCAGCAGTAGAGCAACTTCTGGCAAGTGTTATCAATATAACGGAGAGGGGAAGTGAGAATATCGGTGCCCCAATCGGGTTTGTGATAATGTTAAGATAATCGGAGAAGAAGTGGAGCTCAGCCACCAGTCCATCTCAAAATAGGAAAACGGATTATCAGAGCGTTTGTTGGAAAAAAGCCAATAAGCGCTTTTTTGCATATAGTCTATATGTCAACAAACAATAGGGGAGTATGACAAAAGTCATATGAAAAATAGTTCTTTTTTCACTACCGAACACTTCTTAAAGTTGATATAATTTCACTACAGTCAGGCAGCAGCGCTGAAAGTTGATAAATATATAATCAGCTTAAAAGCAGATAGGAGATAGGAATGGAAGAAATTATATTGAAAACTACAGATTTAACCAAAAAATATAACCACAAGACGGTTGTGGACAATTTGAATATGGAGATTAGAAAAGGAGAAATCTTTGGACTTTTGGGACCAAATGGAGCAGGGAAAAGCACTGCAATGAACATGATCTGTTCCGTTGTAAGACCCACTGCAGGTTCCATCGAACTGCTTGGCAAGAATCCATGGAAGCAGAAGAAGGAAGTCATTCACAAAATAGGTTATATACCACAGGAGCTTGCAATTCATGGTAATCTGAAAGCATGGGAAAATGTGGAATTATTTACTTCTCTCTATGGAATCAAAGGGGCGGAACTTAAAAGTGCTGTGAAAGAATCCCTAGAATACGTTGATCTTTTGGAAAGAAAGCAGGAATTTGCAAAAAACTTTTCCGGCGGCATGAAGAGAAGATTGAACATTGCCTGTGCAATTGGGCATAATCCAGAGTTGTTGATTTTCGATGAGCCAACAGTGGGCATTGATCCCCAGTCCAGAAAGTTTATTTTGGATAAGATTAAGGAATCCAATGAAAAAGGGGCAACGGTTATTTACACAAGCCATTATATGGAGGAAGTAGAAGCAATCTGTACCAGAATTGCCATTATGGATAATGGAAAAATTATTGCCTGTGGAACTAGTGAGGAATTGAAGAAACTTGTAGGCAGCAATCATGAGGATATTACTTTAGAAGAAGTGTTTCTAACCTTGACCGGCAAGAAGCTTAGAGATTATGCAGAGTAGTGAGGAAAAAGAACATGATACGATATATGGTAAAAAATAATTTTAAACTTATGTTTCGCAACAAATGGGCCGTTGCGATGATGCTGTTGGGACCGGTTTTGGTGATTGCTGTTTTATCCAGTGCATTTTCTGAGCTGATGAAATCCTATGAGGGTGTGGCTGAGTTCACAGTGGGATACAGAGCAGAAAAAGATAGTCAGATGTCTGATTATATGGAATCCATTAAGCATATGGGAAAAGAATCAGGAATTACGTTTTATGAATATCCCCAAGGCGAACCGGAGGACGTGATGGCAAACAATGAGCTTGCGGGGTTTGTGGAATTTACCAAGGAGGAATATGTATTGTATCAGAGTGCAGATTATGAAGTGGAGGGAATGACATTGGAATATTTCCTTAGCAGAGTAATAAGTGAAAGTATAGATACCTCTTTGGAAAATAGAAATATAATATGGGAAAGCGATGTAAAGCTGCCAATTCAGAAACTGGAATTTATGCCGGCAGTAGATGCCAGGGATTATTATGGAATTGTTTATATTGTGTATTTTTGCTGGTGCGGAATGGTATGTGCCACAGGTGTACTGAGTAATGAAAGGAAATATGGCATTGAGCGAAAGTTTCAGGTTTCTAATTTGTCAGAAGTTCAGTTATATATAGGAAAATTCCTGCCGATTACCATGATGGTGGCAGTAGGAATGGCAGCGGCCACAGTGATTACTATACTGTTGTTTGATATTCATTGGGGGGCTCCGCTGTTATCTGCAGTTATTGTGTTGATAATGATATTGGCGGGAAATGCCTTTGGCATGATGATTTATAATATTTCACAAAATCTGGTTATTACAATTATTGTGCTGTTTACAGGAGTGTGGATTATGGGATTTTTCGGCGGAAGCTTTGAAACATATATGTTTTCTAGTATGCCGGATATGGCAAAGCAGCTGTCTCCTATCTATCATGGAAACAGGGCATTGGTGGAATTGTCCTGCATGGGAGGAAGTAAGTATGTGGGCAGTGCGATTATTTACTCATTGGCAATTACAGTAATTTGTTCTGCAACCGCCATTTTCATCAGTAAGATTAGGAAGAGAGGGAGAGCATGATATCATTAACTAAGGTCAGTTTAAAATTATTGCTGCGAAATAAAGGATTTCTATTTTTTCTGCTGGCAACACCGGTATTATCTGCATTTATATTGAGTATGAAAGTAGACCATGCAATTTATTATCAAACTGACGATTCAAAGATCATTGAGTTGGAGGACTGCACAAAGAAAGCAGTTTACTTAGGAGACACATCCGCTTATATAGTCAAGGTATATGATGCTTCTGGTTCGGTGCTGTCGGAGTGGGTGCTGAATAAAATGGCAGACCTCAGTATGTTTTCTGTGTGCAGATGTGATGTCAGTGATATGACAGAAGAAGAGGTATTGGCACAGGCAAAGAAAGATGCATTTGATGACCGGGCAGGTGCATTGCTCTACTTAAAAGAGAATTTTGAACAGACAGTTTTAGATGGCGACTGGGAACATGGAATACAAATTTATACAGTGTCAGAGGATCAGCGGCAGGAACTGTTTGAAACAGAGCTCGCAGATTTGCTCAGCCGGATAAAGCAGGTTCAGACATTGACAGGCGGGGATAGTCATGGAGTTGTTGGGGGGCTTGAATCTATAGATGAAAAAATGCCGGAAAAGAAATTGGTCAGTCTGGCAGGGAAAAAAGGTACTGCACTTACCCAGGAGCAGACAGATCAGATGACGCAGATTGGATATGCATTTGCAATTATCACATTAGGTTTTCTGTTTTGTGGTGTATGCGTGGCACGTACGGTGATTGAAGAGCAGAATAACAAAGTGTTTACCAGAGTTATGCTGACGAAAGTCGGCAGCAGGGACTATTTTCTCTCCAAGTTTACGGTTGCATTCATCATTTGTATTATGCAGACTTTGGTGCTTATGGTATGTTTATCTGCAATGAAAGGGCTAGATATGGGAATTAATATGGCAAGTTTCCTTTTGGTTATCTTCCTGTTGGGATTAATCTTTGGTACCTTAAGTCTGCTGTTGGGCATTATGCTGGGTGATGTGATGAGTTCTAATTATGCAGTGTTTGCAATTTGGAGTATTTCTGCCTTGTTATCTGGTTTGTACTTTCCTCTGGATGATGCCGCTGTTACCATAAAAACACTTTCCTATCTTATGCCCCAAAAATGGTTTTTAAGTGTGTCAGAATTATTATTGGCAGGGGACAAGAGTGCCTATTCTATGTTATTATATGTTACAGTGGCTTACTTGATTGTAATTATCAGTATGGGCGGAGTAGGGCTTAAGATGAAGAGACAAGAAACCTAGAGAGGGAAACGGATTATGGGAGAACAGTTTAGGGATAATTACTTTTTGGCAGTCCGAATGGGACTGGTATTGGTATTAGAAATATATATTGTTTTATGGCAGTCTGTTTTGACAGGAGCATCTGCATGGGTGCTCCTGCTTCTTGCGTTATTTCTGGGGGCCATTGCAGCAAAAGAGCTGGTGAAACCGCAGAAACAGGTGGTGTTTCTTATTGGAGCGGCAGCAGTGCTTTATTTTATTATATTACTTCTTGGGAATGAATTTATACTGTTAGGAATATTTCTGTGCTATGAGTTCCTTACTTATTTTAAATTGAAAATACTGTGGTATATTTTTCCGGTTGGAATGGCTTTTATTCCAAATGAAATCAATGCATATATGCAAATAATCCTGGGACTGCTGATGGGTATCATTTATCTACAGCACAATTTTGTGGTGGAGTCATACCGACAGCAGGCGAAGGAAGATACTGTGGCAGAGCAATCTTTGAAACACAGTATATATCGAAGGGAGAAAGAAATGCAGGAGGAAGTGCGCAGGAGCTTACTTGCGGCAGAGAATCAAATGTTAGAGGAGCGGGCACAGCTTTCTCAGACCCTGCATGATAAGCTTGGACATAACATTAACGGTTCGGTGTATCAGCTGGAAGCAGTTAAAGTGTTAATGGAAAAAGAGCCGGATAGGTCAAAGAAAATGATACAGGCAGTGATTGACCAGTTGCGGTCAGGGATGGATGAAATTCGGGCAATTCTGTGTAAGGAGCGTCCCGCAAAATATGAGCTGGCCATATTGCAGATAGAGAGACTGTGTGAGGATTGCCAAAGTAAAGGTGTTAATACGGAATTGACAATCGAGGGTGAGTTGGTTCAGGTGCCGGAAAAATATTTGGAAATTATCTTAGATAACGCTTATGAGGCAGTTTCCAATTCCATGAAATATGCAAAGTGTACAAGGATTGAAATTAAGATTTATGTGCTGAATCAAATGATTCGGTGCAGTATATCTGACAATGGTGTTGGTTGTGAAGATATTGTAGATGGAATGGGGATTTCAGGTATGCGTCGAAGAGTGAGAGAAGTAAATGGAATTTTGGATTTTGAGTCGGCAGTGGGATTTACTATCAATATGTTATTACCGCTATAAGATAATGTAGCGTGGCAAGTGAAAAAGTAGGAGTGGGCTTATGGAAAAGATTAAAGTAATTATTGTGGATGACAGTGATTTTGTCAGAGATGGAATGGGAATTATTCTGGAGGCAGATGATGATTTCCAAGTGGTAGGTTGTGCAGCCAATGGTAGAGAAGCAATAGAGATGGCAAGGCGAACTGCACCGGATATTTTTCTTATGGATATTCAGATGCCGGAAATGGATGGAATTGAGGCAACCAAGTATATTGTAGAGAACAATTTGGGAAAGGTATTAATTCTTACAACCTTTGATGACGATGAACTGGTGCAAAATGCACTTAGAAACGGAGCAAAGGGTTACTTGATTAAAAACCATACACCGGAACATTTAAAGCAGATGATTAAGTCTGTACACTATGGAACTGGTGTCATGGAGGAAACCATTTTAGAAAACTTTGCCAAGAATACAGAGGTAAAAACCATCGGGTTCAATGAAAAGGCATACACTGCGAGAGAACTTGATATTATCAAGGCGGTTGCAGAAGGCTTATCCAATAAAGAAATTGCAAGTCGTTTCTTTATCACGGAAGGAACCGTAAAAAATTATATTACTTCCATCTTGGCGAAGGAAAATTTATCTCACCGAACAGCACTTGCAGTGTATTATCTTACCGGAAAGAAGTAGGGCAACCTTATTGGCGTCCTGATAACCGTCAAGCCTTAACTGTTACGGCAGAGTTATGATTTGTCTCTGTTTTGCTGGCTATTTTACTTATAGTTTGCTATAATTGACATATCAATAATTTAAGGAGGTAGAAGGTATGTTAAAGCAAAAAACAGCAGTAGTGACAGGGGGAACTAGAGGCATTGGTTATGCTGTTGTGAAGAAATTTCTGGAAAACGGAGCAAAGGTAGCATTGCTTGGTTCTAGACAGGAAACAGTAGACAAAGCCATTGAAAAATTAAAGGAAGAAGGAGTGCAGGGAGAAGTTGCAGGCTTTTGTCCTGATTTAAACTCACCGGAAGCCATTGCAGAAACTTTCTCAAAAGTAAAAGACACTTTTGGAAGCTTGGATATTTTAGTGAATAATGCAGGGGTTTCGGCAAGAGAAAGTATTTATGATTACAAACCGGAAGATTTTAAGAAAACCATTGATCTAAACTTAAATGGGGTTTTCATCTGCGCACAGGCAGCGGCTAAAATAATGAAAGAACAAGGAGGCGGAGTTATTTTAAATACCAGCTCCATGGTAAGTCTTTATGGACAACCATCAGGAAGCGCTTATCCGGCTTCTAAATTTGCAGTGAATGGATTAACCAAGTCTTTGGCAAGAGAACTGGGAAAAGATAACATTCGTGTAAACGCAGTTGCACCCGGTATTACAAAAACTGATATGGTGGCAGCGTTGCCAGATGAATTGATAAAACCATTAATTGCTACGATTCCATTGGGAAGAGTGGGTGAGCCGGAAGATGTGGCAAATGCCTTTTTATTTCTTGCCAGTGATATGGCATCTTATATAACCGGTGAAATTTTATCTGTTGATGGAGCGGCTATGACCTAGAAAATCTCTGACAATTTTGACGGCTATATTGCATATAAAGTGGGAGGATAGTATGGACATACAATTACATTATCTGGAAAAGGGACAGGGGGAGCCGCTGATTCTTCTTCATGGGAATGGCGAAGATGGAACGTATTTTAATAATCAGGTGGAATATTTTTCCAGGTCATATCGAGTACTTGCTATTGACACCAGAGGTCATGGAAAATCTCCAAGAGGAAATGCGCCCTTTACCATTGGACAGTTTGCTGAGGATCTGCATGACTTTATGGACAGGATGGCAATAGGAAAAGCAAACATTTTGGGATTTTCAGATGGTGGAAATATAGCGTTGGTATTTGCCATAAATTATCCTGAAAGAGTAAAGCGCCTGATTTTAAATGGAGCCAATCTGAATACAAAAGGGGTAAAAGCTTCTATTCAGATACCCATTGTAATCGGATATAAAATTGCATCTTTGTTTGCCGGAAAAAGTCCTGATGCAAAACAAAATGCAGAAATACTGGGGTTAATGGTTAATGAGCCTAACATCAAGGTGGAGGAATTAAAAAAAATTACAGCCAGAACGCTGGTAATTGCCGGGACAAAAGATATGATTAAAGAAAAGCATACCAGGCAGATTTATGAAAATCTGCCGGATGCCAGAATTGCTATTATTTCCGGCGATCATTTTATTGCCAATAGGAATCCGATGGCTTTCAATCAGGCGGTTGAGGAATTTCTTATTTCCTAAGATTGTTATAGGGAACTGCTTTCCTCATCCCACAAATAGGAAAATGATTCGTATGGCTTGGCAACATAAAAAGAAGCGGGCAGCTTACTTAAGACTAGTAAATAGTTAAGTGGCTAAAACCGCTTCTCTTTTATTAATAAAAAGCTGTTAACTTTCAAGCATGCTGATTTTCACCATTTCATTAGAAATGTTAAGCACATGGTCACCAATTCGTTCAAAATCAGTTAACATCTCTGAAAACAAGATACTCCCCTCATCAGAACATGAGCCTTGCTGTATTCGTGTAAACATATTGTTGCGATAGGAAACAGTGATATCGTCAATTTTTTGTTCCAGACAGGCTATTTTTTCATGCCAGTCTATAACGTCATTATGTTCTGAAGATAATTGTTCAAATAGCTTATCGCATATTTTCTGAAGTTCGGCTACTTCCCCAATGGCATTTTTAGAGAAATTTATCCGGTTCTCCTTAATCGTGTCGGAATATTCTGCAATATTCACAGCATGATCGCTGATTCTTTCGATATTGCTTGTGATTGAATAAAAAGCATTGAACATTTGACTGCCATTGGCTGTATTGTCATATGTCATGGCGTTTGTTATGTATTTTGATATTTCTTTGTTTAGATAGTCAACATAATCTTCCCTATCCTCTATTTCTTTTGCAACCGTATCATTTCGCGAGAGAAAAACATCAAACGCATAATGTACATTTTCCTTTGCCAAGTCAAGCATATGCAGTAATTCTTTTTTGATACTTTCCATATACATGACAGAAGTCCCCAGTTTTTCAGGGTTAATATGGTTGATATCTAATAAATAGCGAACCTTTGTCTGATTTTCTGTATCCGGCCCGTCTTTCAACAGCATGGTTGCCAGTTTGGTAAGCCAGACACCAAAAGGAAGCAAAAGTATAGTAGTAACCACATTAAATAAAGTATGCAGATTAGCAATCTGGGCAGGGGCATTGTCCGGAGTATACCCTTGTACTATGGATATCAATGGTGTTGTAAGGCATAATACCGTAAATAATATAGTACCAATCACATTAAACATAATGTGGATCAGCGTGGCTCTTTTTGCATTTTTACTGGCTCCAATGGAAGCTAAAAGAGCAGTGATACAAGTTCCTATATTTTGACCGAAAAGAATAAATGCAGCACTATTCAGTCCAATTACGCCACTAGTTGCCAATGCCTGCAAAATTCCAACAGAAGCAGAAGAGGATTGAATTAATGCAGTAAAAATAGTACCTGCCAATATACCTAGCAGAGGATTCTCAAATCTGGTCAATAAACTTACGAATTCGCTTGAATTTCCCAACGGTGTCATGGCTTCACTCATCATATCCATGCCGATGAATAAAATACCTAGTCCGGCAAGAATCTCTCCAATGTGGTTTGCTTTTTCGTTTTTAATAAATACAATAGCAGCAACCCCTAAAAAAGCCACAAATGGTGCAAACGCACCCACATCTAAGGCAATCAGCTGACCGGTTATGGTGGTACCTATGTTGGCTCCCATAATAATCCATACTGCTTGCCTTAGGGTCATCATGCCTGAGTTAACAAATCCCACAACCATGACGGTGGTAGCTGAAGAAGATTGAATGATTGCAGTAATGAAAGCACCCGTCAATACACCTACAAAACGATTGGTGGTTAGCTTTTCCAAAATAAGTTTCATTTTATTACCTGCAGCTGATTCTAAGCCAAAGCTCATCATTTGCATGCCGTATAAGAACAGTGCCAATCCACCAAGCAGCCTCATGAAATATGCAGGAGTCATGTTAATCAATCCTTTCAACTTTTATCATATTTGTATTTCCTGTTTTACCGTTTAATAACCCACCGGTCAGGACGACATTGTCATTTTTGGATAATTGAAATACATCTTTTGCTATTCTCATTGCATTCTGGAACATGTCCTCCATAGAAGTAAATTTTTCACATAATGCAGGAGTAACTCCCCAACTGAGATTTAATTTTCTCCAAACTTTTTTCGAAGTTGTTATTCCCACAATATCCACAGGGCAGGCAAAACGGCTGACCATTCTTGCTGTACGTCCACTGAGAGAGTTTACTACAATGCATTTTGCTTTCACGTCAATTGCCATAGAACAAGTAGAGTGTGAAATGGCATCCAGGTTACTGGATATTTCAAATTCTTCATTTTTAAATCTTTTATTAAAGTTAATTCCCTGCTCTGTATACTCAACAGTTTCCACCATATATTGAACAGATTTTACAGGAAATTTTCCGGCTGCTGTTTCACCAGAAAGCATAACGGCAGAAGTTCCGTCATATACTGCATTGGCAATGTCTGACAGTTCGGCTCTGGTAGGTCTTGGATTGTGAATCATGGATTCCAGCATTTCTGTTGCAGTGATCACATGAGTTCCTAACAATCTGCATTTATTAATTAAATATTTTTGAACAGAAGGAACCTCCATAGCAGGAATCTCCACGCCCAGGTCACCTCGTGCAATCATGATTCCGTCTGCTATTTCACAGATTTCTTCAATATGTTCCACACCGGAGCGGTTCTCGATTTTCGCAATAATATCAATACTATTTCCGCCATTTTCATCAAGAAAATTTCTGAGGTTTTGCACATCCTCTTTGGTTGATACAAAGGAGGCTGCCACAAAGTCAACATCATTCTCAATTCCAAAGAGCAGATCTTTCTTGTCCTGCTCACTTAGGAAACTGTGTTTCATTACCTTATTGGGAAAGTTCATACTCTTTCTATCTGACAATTCGCCTCCTACTACAACCTCACAGATTGCATCATTTTCTTCCAATTCCATTACTTTGCAAATAATCAGCCCATTATTTACCAGAATAATATCACCAATATTAAGATTTTCAATCAGATGGTCATAATTAACGGAAACACGCTGCTGATTTCCAATTACGTCATTCGTCGTAAATGTAAAAGTATCTCCCTTAGACAGTGTAATTTTACCATTTTCAAAGGTTTTAATCCGATACTCTGGTCCCTTTGTGTCCAGCATAATTGCAATTGGCATATTTAACTCTTCGCGTACTTTTTTGACAAGGTCGATTTTGCTTTGATGTTCCTCATGAGTTCCATGAGAAAAATTTAGTCTGGCAACGTTCATTCCTGCATTACACATATCTTTTAAGGTATCTTCATTTTCACATGCCGGACCAATGGTACAGATTACTTTTGTCTTTCTCATTCTTATTACTCCTTATCTTTTTTTGAATTTTTATCTTTATTATTGTCTACACTGGTTTTACCATTCTCAAGCCACCATCCGAAAACAGCTGCTATCACAGCAAAAACCGTTAGTATTCCTGCAAAAATATTTTCAAACATAATTTCCTCCTAAAATATGTTACATCAGCATATGTTTATATGCTAATCATATTCATATGTAATTTTATTAATTGGGACACAAATAAACCTATGATATCACAGGCTGAAACTTAATAGAGGATATTTGCTTGTGGTTATTTTTTACCATCCTTACTATGGATGTAGCTTACCAAAACAGTTTGACTGTACAGATCCCGAAGTTGTAGGATACAAACTGCCAAAAAAAAATTGCAAAAAAATTGCAAAATATAATCTATAAGAAAATAATCAAAAGTTGTTTTTATGGCTATTCTCTGTGAGATATTATTTGTAAATTGCTGTACATAGGATATAGTTTTGACACCTAACATTTCGATAGTACAAATTGTGTCATCAATTAGTATAGCGTCGCGCGCCTTGATAGAAGAAACGGGATGATTTCCTGTTGTGCAATCAAATAGAGAATCGTCCAAACTGTTTTCATAGAACATTCCCAAGAAAAGCATAAGTATAATTAAGAAAGAACTTATTACTTTATTAGATTTGATTTGCACAATCTTCACCTCCCTTTTTGTAAAATATACCATATGTTCATCTGAAAGTCTACTAAAAATATACTGTACAGACCATGAGAAATCAAAATTCATATGATATATTTGTTTTTGAAGAGGGATTGAAAATTGACAGTAGATAAAAAATCATTGTCTTGTGCGAAATGCACAAAACAATGATTTTTACATAGAGAAAGTTCATTGATTTATTTGATTAGTTTTTCGAATACAGAAACTACATATTCTGCAATGATGCAGTCTTGCTCCTCAGTTCTGCCGCCAACACCGATTCCACCTGCAATCTTACCATTACAAAAAAGTGGATATCCTCCGGCAACCAAAGTAATCTTAGGATCATTGGTCTGAATGGCCATAAGAGAGCCGCCCTCTGCAGAGCATGCAGCTACCTCCTTAGTCTTGCATTGGGTTACAGCGGCTGTATAAGCTTTACCAGGAACAAGGGTGATACTAAGCACCAACGCATTTCCGTATCTGCGGTAGACCCGTGGAAGACCATTTTCATCATACACGGCAAAACTAATATCAATACCTATCTCTTTGCTTTTCTCTCTTGCGGCAGCACAGAGCTTGTCGCATAATTCATCTGTTAATATCATATTTTTATTCTCCCTCTAAATTTATAGTTGAATATATAACTTGTATCTATTATTATATTGGCAGAAACAATGTAAGAATTCCTGCCCGATTCTATAAGAAAATTGCCTGTTTCTATTTACTTTCGCAAATAATAAAATATAGAGAAGTAGATTCTGTTAAGAGAGGAAGAGAAAATAGAATATATGAAATCCAGGTTTCGAAATGAGTATTGTAAAACAAGAATTTGGTTACACTTTAATCAGTTTATAATCACAGGAGGACTCCTATGCTGGAAAAATTTTTTAAATTAAAAGAGAATAATACAAATGTGAAGACGGAAGTAATTGGTGGTGTAACCACATTTATGACTATGGCATATATTCTTGCGGTGAATCCAACCATGCTGGAGGCGGCGGGAATGGACAAGACGGCGGTTTTAATGGCGACTGCCCTGGCAGCTTTTATCGGAACACTGGTAATGGCTTTGCTGGCAAATTATCCGTTTGCATTGGCACCAGGTATGGGTTTGAATGCATATTTTGCATACACTGTGTGCGGAACTATGGGATATTCCTGGCAGGTTGCCCTGGCAGCGGTGTTGGCTGAAGGAGTTATTTTTATTGTGCTGTCCTTAACAAGTGTACGTGAGGCGATTTTTAATTCCATCCCGTTTACCTTGAAGAAAGGAGTGAGTGTGGGAATCGGTTTATTTATTGCATTTATTGGGCTTCAAGGGGCATATTTGGTAGTAGATAACGATACAACACTTTTAAGTTATGTGGATTTTGCAGGTGATTTTCACACAAAGGGAATCTGTGCGATTCTGGCATTAATTGGCTTATTTGTGACTGTGATTTTTTATATAAAAAATGTGAAAGGTTCCATTCTTATTGGTATTTTGGTTACATGGATTCTTGGAATGATCGCGCAGGCACTAGGACTATATACAGTAGATGAATCCAATGGTTTTTATTCCCTGTATCCAACTTTTGGTATTACAGATTTTTCATCTATAAAACTTACATTTGGACAAGTGTTTAAAGCAGATTTTTCTAATGTGAGTATATTGAATTTTATTGCGGTCCTCTTTGCCTTTTTGTTTGTGGATTTGTTTGATACTTTGGGTACATTAGTGGGCGTTGCGACCAAAGCAGATATGTTGGATGAGAACGGGAAACTGCCCAAAGTCAAACAGGCTTTGTTGGCAGATGCGGTGGCAACTTCGGCAGGTGCAATTATTGGTACATCTACCACCACGACTTTCGTAGAAAGCTCTGCCGGCGTGGCTGCGGGCGCAAGGACTGGATTGGCATCTGTGGTTACGGGAGTATTGTTTTTGCTTTCCATTTTCTTTTCGCCGATTTTTTGTGCCATTCCGGGCTTTGCTACAGCTCCGGCATTAATCTTTGTGGGATTTTTGATGATTTCGGCGATTCTTGATATTGATTTTAAAGATTTGACAGAAGCAGTTCCCGCTTATCTTTGTTTGTTGTGCATGCCTATGATGTATAGTATTTCTGAGGGAATTGCCATTGGTGTTATTTCTTATGTAGTGATTAATGTGGTTTGTGGAAAAGCCAAGAAAATTACAACATTGATGTATTTGCTAACAATTTTGTTCATATGTAAATATATATTCTTATAAAAGTATAGGTTATAAAAAAGAGCGAATAAGAGCGGTTCCCCTTTTGAGGAATCGCTTTTTGTATTGTAGGAAAAATAAAATGTAACAATTTTGTAATTAATTCTAAATATATCGGTAATATGCACATAAAAAAAGTAAAAAAGTCATAATTTATAGTAACATTTTTACAAAAGTAAAAAACTTGAAAATTTTCTATAATGAAATAAATTCAATGTCCGATAAATATAACAAGAAGAAAATATGAGATAAATGCAAGTACTGCGCGAAAGGAGTGAACAGTATGAGAGTTGAGGCAATGAGCCAGGTGGCTCAGATATATAAAGCAAATCAGACACAGGGAACAGAAAAAACACAGAGAGCAAAAGCAAAAGATGAAGTACAGATTTCCGAGGCAGGAAAGGATTTCCAAATAGCGAAGACAGCTTTGCAGGAAGCCCCGGATGTAAGAGCAGACAAAATAGCAGCAATTAAGTCCAGCATGGAAGCGGGTACTTATCAGGTAAATAGCAGTGACTTTGCAGACAAAGTGATTCAGAAGTATAAGGATGTACTTGGCTATTAATTACCGCAAGGTAATTAATAGCTTTTTCAGTTTTAAGAAAGTAAAAGTGAGGTGTAGGTGTGGCAAGTTTAATGGAGGAATTATTGGGAATATTGCAGACAGAAGCAGAGAAGTATGAGGAACTGTTAGAACTGTCGAAAAGAAAAACACCGATTCTGGTATCAGGAAAAATTGAAGAATTGCAAAAAATCACTGATGAAGAACAAATATTGGTCGATAATATAAATAGTGTGGATAAAAAGAGAACTGAGTTGGTAAATGATATAGGAAATGTGCTCAATGAAAATCCCAAGGAACTAACTGTGCAGAAACTGGCGGATCTGATGATGGAACAGCCCCAGCAGCAGAAGCAGTTATTGGAACTTCACGATAAATTAAAAAGAGTATTGGGAAGTGTACAGACCATCAACGAACAGAATAAAGCATTAGTGGACCAGATGTTGGAAATGGTTGCCTTTGATATGAATTTATTAAAAAGCATGAAGCAGGCACCGGAAACAGCTAATTATAATAAAATGGCTGCAAATACAGGTGAATTGTTTATTGGAGCATCCAAATTTGATGCAAAACAATAAAAAAATTAAGAAATAAAATGATGGAGGAGAAAGAGATATGTCAGGATTTGGAAGTTTGTATGTGGGTGTATCCGGGTTAAAAACAAGTCAGGATGCATTAAATACAACGGCACACAATCTGTCAAATATAAATACACCAGGATATGTCAGACAGCAGATATTACAGGCAGATAGAACATACAATACCGTTGGTAAGGCGGCAGTCAGTGATATGCAGGTGGGGCTTGGCGTTGAACTGGCAGATGTACGCCAGGTAAGGGATTTCTTTTTGGATCAGCAGTACCGCAAAGAAGCAGGGCGTTCTGCTTTTTATCAGGCATGCTATGAAGCCGCATATGAAACAGAAAGCTTTTTCCATGAATTGGATGGAGAAACCTATCAGGACTGTTTAGACAGTTTATGGCAGTCTGTGGCAGAATTATCTAAAATGCCGGAGAGCAAGGTTAATAAAGAATATTTTGTTTTAAAAGCGAGCGAGTTTTTAAAACGTTCTACAGCAATTTATGAGAGTCTTGGAGAATATCAGGATAATTTAAATAGGCAGGTAGTAAATCAGGTTAATAAAATTAATGAGCTGGGGCAGAAGATTAAATATTTAAATGATAAAATTGTAGGAATAGAGTTGGGGGGAGTTGAAGAAGCCAATGACTATCGAGATGCCAGAAATCAGGCGCTAGATGAATTGGCAGAACTTGCCAATATATCTTATGAAACAGACTCCGAAGGTTTTGTTATCGTTAAGCTGGAAGGCTCCCAATTTATAAACCGTGATACGGTAAACGAAATGAGCTATACCCAAGATAATATTACCGGATTTTATACACCGGTTTGGAAGCACGAAGGTAATGCTCAGGTGTTTGATCTGTCTTTGGAAATATCCACCGAAAATGATACGAATGTAGGTTCCTTAAAAGCCATTTTAATGGCAAGAGGTGATCATAGAGCTAATTATACTGATATAGAAGCTTTGAATCAAGCCGTGGCAGACGGAACTATGACAAAAGAACAGGCGGCCGATGCTTATGAAAAGAATGTAGGATATTCCGTAGTAATGAAGACACAGGCAGAATTCGACCAGCTGGTGCATGGAATTGTTACTATGATCAATGATACTCTTTGCATGGATGAATACGCTGATGAAAATGGACCAACAACAGAATTATTCATTCGTATCGGACAGTTGGAAAGATACCAGAAGGATGAAGACGGAAATTATCTGGTAGATGCAGATGGTTATTACATTCCTATTGAAGAGGAAAATCATCTGACAGATTCCACGGGAAATTATCTGGCAGTAGGTCAAGGTTCTTCCAGTTATAATAATTTATACACAGTAGGTAATCTGATGATTAATCCGGCGATTCTTGCCAACAGCGGACTGTTAGAGTTTCAGAAGCAAGATGGCCAGACAAATTACAATATGGCTGATATGATGATAGAAAAATGGAATGGAGAATTTGCAACATTAAATCCAACAGAAGAAAATACCATGAATTTTTCTACCTATTATACAGGTTTTATGGATTCGTTATCCAATACAATTAGCGTATATCAGGGAGTTGCAGAAGGACAGCAAGTTATGGTTAATCAAACAGATTCGGCAAGACAGGAAGTTATGGGAGTGTCTTCGGATGAAGAACTTACGAATATGATTCGTTTCCAAAATGCGTACAATGCATCTTCCAGATACATAAATGTGGTAAACGAAATGCTGGAACATTTGTTGACAGCACTGTAAACATAAAAAGGAGGTAAAATATGGCATCTACATTTTATGGGCTGCAGATAGCATATTCAGGATTAAATGCATATCAGGCGGCATTAAATATAACAGGACATAATATTTCTAACGTAGAAACAGATGGATACTGTCGTCAGTATGTGAATCAGACAGCAGCAGAAGCGCTTCGTACTTATACCAACGCTGGTATGCAGGGGGGCGGTGTTACAGTAACCGGCATAGATCAGATGAGAAATATTTACTATGATTATAAATATTGGGCTAATAATGCAAAACTGGGAGAGACTAATATTCAGTATTATTATTCACTTCAGATAGAAAATTACTTTAAAGGCAGCATAGATGCAGATGACACTGCAAAAGCTACGGATGATTTTTCATCGCTGTTTACAGATATGTTTAATGCATTGGAAGAAGTGCAAAAAGCACCGTCAGACAATGCTTGCCGTAATCAGTTTATTAGTACAGCACAGAGTTTTGCGGACTATTTTAATTCTACTCACACCAGTCTGCAAAAGCTGCAGGAAGATTGTAATCTAGAGATTAAAGCAAGAGTGAGCCAGATTAATACCATTGCAGAACAGATTGCTTCTTTGAATAAACAGATTAACGTAATTGAAGGCAATGGAAGTAAAGCTAATGATCTACGGGACAAGCGGGCATTACTCATTGATCAGCTTTCGGCTATCGTGCCCACAGAAATTGAAGAAGTTCCCATTGTAGACAGCAATAATCCGGACAGAAATACTGGAATGAATACATATAATGTAAAAATTGCAGGACAAACCTTAGTTTATGGCACGGATTATAATACATTGCTTATTAAACCAAGAGATGCTAAGAGTGCTGCCAATCAAACCGATGTGCAAGGTTTATACGATATTGAGTGGAGCAACGGTTTGGAATTTAGTGTCAGCAACGAACAGATGGGCGGAGAACTTAAAGCATTGTTTGATATACGCGATGGAAACAACAAAGAGAATTTTCAGGGAACCATTGAATCCATTGACCAGAATGCCAGAACATTTACTGTTTCGGCAGACAGTGTATTGGAGGCCTACAAATCGGTATATGGAATTAACATTCCAGAGCAGGGAATTATTACAGTAAATAACGTAAAATTATCCTATGACAGTTTCAGTTTTAACGAGGACGGAAGTTATACCTTTCACTTGTCAGACACAAGCAGCGGTGTTACTCCTTCTCTGGTAGGTGCTCAAGCGGCAGTAGGGGAAAGTGTGGATTACATGGGTATTCCATATTATATGTCTCAGCTGAATGAGTTCGTAAGAAAATTTGCGGAAGTATTTAATGATATTCATGAAGGAAATGAGGATTTGAATGGAAATACAGTGGGTTATTTCTTTTCCGGTATTGATCCGGTAGATGGGACAGAACTGCAGTTCAATGAAACGGTAGGAACCGGAACAGACAGTTACTATCGTCTTACAGCAGGTAATTTTACGGTGAAGGATGAATATTTGAAAGATTCTTCACGTCTGGCAACTACAGGAATGATCAGTGAAGGTGTGGAACAGGTAGATGTATTAGAGAAACTCAGCAGTATTAAGGATATGGAAGGCTTTTACAATGGCGGTACAGCCGGTGAATTTTTAGAGTGTATTCTTACAGATATTGCACTGGATACACGGGCGGCAAAAACGTTAAGTAGCAATTATGAAGAAATCAGTAAAATGATCGAGCAGCAGAGATTATCCATTTCCGGAGTAGATAATGATGAAGAGGCTTTAAACCTTGTGAAATATCAGAATGCATATAATCTGTCGGCAAAGATGATGTCTGTTATGACAGAAATATATGACAGACTGATTTTGGAAACAGGTGTATAAAATTAGGAGGTAATATAATGGGGATCAGAGTAACGAACAGCATGATAACGAAAAATGCCATGACAAATATAAATTTTAATAAGACATCTTTGAGTACATTAAATACACAGATGACTACACAAAAGAAGATATCCAGACCTTCTGATGATCCAGTTGTGGCCATTCGTGCCTTAAGACTGCGTAATAACTTAAATGAAATCAACCAATACTATGAAAGAAATATTCCTGATGCAGAATCTTGGTTAGAGTTGACTAACAATGCGTTGAGCAATATTGCAAGTGTAATGCAGACCATGTACCAGAAATGTGAACAGGGTGCCAATGGAGAGAATACCACAGAAGACAGACAGATTCTCTTACAGGAACTGCAAAATCTGTCTACTCAGATTTATGCTGAGGCCAATGCAGACTATGCGGGAAGGACACTGCTCAGCGGATACTATACCAATCAAGATGTAGTATTTTCGTCAAACGATGAGGATACACACTACCGTATATCAGAAACACTTTCAGCATCAGATATTTCAAAGATCACGTATATTAAGAATAAGTTAGAGTTTGATCCAAGTAATCCGACGATTCAAAATGCATCTACCATGCCGGAAGATTGCGAAGTGACCAGAATTCGCCTTGCATATGATTCGCTGAATTATGATCCGAATGCCGATATGAAGCTGGAATACAGAAAAGTGGCAACGGGCTTTTCTTCTACAAAAGGAACGGATGGGACAGTCACTGTTGCTCCTGCCGGCTATACCATTAAGACAACATCAAATGAAGACGGAACAAAACAAGTGGTAGTAAACGGAGACCAGATTTTTAAGATTGATAAGACAGGACGTGTTATTGCCGATGCGGGCAATGACGGAAGCGTAAGCATCAAGTATAATTCAGACGGAAATATTGAAACTACTATTAATGATGCATCTCTTTCGGAAGGCTTAAATGGATCAGCCAATAAAAGCATTACCATCGAAACAACCATAGCAGGAAAGCAGGTAGGAAGTATTGTTGCTACTTACGAAATGGATGTAGAAATGACCACCATGGCAGTCGATGAAGATGGGGCTTACACAGATTTTAGCGGAAACAGTCATGTGAAATGTATCGCGGAAACAGGGGAGCTTATTTTGGATGAAACAGCAATGAAAGAATTGCAGAGTCTTACAAATATAAATGGGAAAGAGCCCATTACCTTTACATATGACAAGACTGGGTTTGAACGCTATGAATTAAAGCCAGAGCAGTATTTTGACTGTGTTGACTTAACGGACCCCAGCAATCCGATTACACATGTAAAGCAGTCAGCAGACATTAAGTATGCAATCAGTTTTAATCAGGAATTAAAAGTGAACACAGAAGCCAGTGATGCATTTAATCATGATATCAATCGTGATGTTGGAGAATTGATTGAAATGATCAGTGCTTCCCTGGAAGCAGACAACGTGGTCAGTCAGATTGAGAGCATGTTGGAGGACAGCCGTTATGCCAATCAGAAAACAGAGTTAGAAACTATGTTAGAGGCTGCAAAGAGACAAAGCGATATTGCAAATGAAAAGGTAAGAAATGCATATTCCCAGGGAGTAGGAAACTTTCAGGACTATCTGGCAAAGATTAATACTCAGATTACCGATGTGGGAAGCCGCCAGAACCGCCTTGCCATTGTGGAAACCAGAATGGAAGAACAGCAGTATAATTTTGAGGAATTAAAATCTAAGAATGAAGATAAGGATATTGAAGATATTATGATAGAATATCAGTCTGCATACATGGCTTATCAGGCATCTTTAAGTGCCACAGCTAAGCTTGCGCAGAATAGCCTGTTGAATTTCCTGTAAGTATGGAGGGAACTTTACATTACCTGCAGAATGATAGAAAAGATGTTTTGTGAATTTTCTATAGTCATGAATTCGAGAGAGCGGCCTAGAAGGTCGCTCCTTTCATAAAAGGAGAAAGAATATGTCAGTAAATACAAAATTATTTGGCGAAATTGAAATTAAACAAGATAAGATTATTACCTTTGAAAAAGGATTGATCGGACTTCCAGATTTAAAAGAGTTTGCATTAATTACAGATGCAGAGGAAGAAAACAGTAAAATCCAGTGGCTGCAGTCTTTAGATGAACCGACTATGGCACTTCCTCTAATCAATCCTTATGAAATCATAGAAGAATACAATCCCGTAGTAGAAGATGAATTATTAAAGCCGTTGGGAGAGTTCAAAGAGGAAGATTTGATGCTGCTGGTAACTATTCGTGTACCGGAAGATGTCACTCAAATGACGATTAATTTAAAAGGCCCTATTATTATCAATGCGGAAACAAAAAAAGGATGTCAGATTATCGTGGAAGATGAGCTTCAAGTGAGATTTCCGGTATATGATATTTTGGAAAAGAGAAAGGGGAGAAAATAAGATGCTGGCATTATCCAGAAGAACAGGAGAATCCATCGTTGTGGACAATGACGTGGAAATAACCATATTGGAAATCAAAGGGGATCAGGTTAAACTTGGAATCAAAGCCCCTAAATCAGTTCCTATATATCGAAAAGAAATCTTTGCGCAGATTCAGGAAGAAAATATGAATGCCTTTGCAGGAGAAGCTGGAATAGAGGCATTGAAAAAGATAAAAAAATAATTTGCACATGATAAAATTGCGAAAAATGAAAATATTATATTATTTTTTTTGAAAAGGTAGCCGATAAAAGAAATAGATAACGAAAAGTAGCTATATAAATAAATAGTAAAAGAAACTAAATACAGGGAAGTATACCTGACCTATTGATAATATAAGCAGTACCTTGATGCTATGGAATATCAGATGGGGTCAGGTAAAACATATGGAGGTGTAATTATGAGTGACATTAACAATGTACAGCCAGGGGGGGCAGCTTATAGTGAAGTAGGAAGTATGGTAAATGCAGTGAAGACATCTGCACCTACAGTAGAAAAAAAAGCTCCCGTAGAGATTACAGAAGCAGATGGAAAGAACAAAGAGGCTACAGCAAATGGATTCAGCAAAAATACGGTGAAAAATGCTATTGATACGGCAAATGATTCCTTGAAAACGAGCCGTACTTCAGCTAGATTCAAATATCATGAAGCAACAAAGCAGGTTTCTATAAAGATAATTGATGATGTAACACAAGAAGTGATTAAGGAAATACCACCGGAAAAATCCATTGAAATGCTAGAGAAAATGTTAGAATTGTCAGGGATACTGGTTGATGAAAAAAGATAAAAAGCAAGTTAGGAGGTAATTGTTATGGCAGTACGTATGACAGGTATGATTTCTGGTCTTGATACAGAATCATTAGTTCAAAGTCTTGTATCCGCACAGCAGTTAAAGTATAAGAAAACCGAAGATGCAAAAACAAAGTTAGAGTGGACTCAGGAGAAATGGAAGAGCTTAAATACAAAACTTTATTCTCTGTACACCACAGAATTGAACAAACTTACGTTGCAGAGTTCTTATTTAACAAAGAAGGCTACCGTTAGTGATACAAGCAAGGTGCAGGTAAGCGCGGGAGCGACTGCACCGCTTGGGTCTCAAACCATTGAAATTTCTAGTTTGGCATCTTCCGGATATTTAACAGGCGGTAAGGTAGATGAATCTATTACAAAGTCAAGTAAGCTTTCAGATTTAGGAATTACGGGAAATTCCACATTAAATCTAACTGTTGGAGATAAATCTACATATATTGAAGTGAATAGTGAAATGACAGTATCTTCATTTGTAAGTCAATTACAGAGTGCTGGGGTAAATGCAAGTTTTGATGAAAAGAATCATAGATTCTTTATCAGTTCAAAACAGTCAGGGCTTGATAATGATTTCTCGCTGACAGCTTCTTCGGCAGAGGGGACTCAGACATTACAGGCCTTAGGACTGGCCGCAGGAACCATTTCAGAAGCAGATAGGCTTACTTATCAGACTTGGGCAGCGAATGCGGTGTATGCTGCGGACGGAACCATTGACAGAGATGCCACAGTTGCGGCAATTCGGGCAAACAGTGCAACCAGTGATGCCATTGACAATGAAGTGAGCAAGAGAGTTGAAGCCTATACAGCCAGTGTGGAGAGTCTTACAGAAACGAATACAACTCTTACAGAAAACAATACCACACTTGCGAGTGAAATTGCCAAAGCCAGTCAGACGATTGATGATATTAAAGCAACAGATTCTTATCAGCAGATATTTTTACAGGGCACTTATTCTGAAGATGATGATTTAGAAGATGTAAAAGCAGGTTTAGAAAGCGAAATCGAGAGTCTGAAGGCAGCGATGGAGGCTGGCACTATTTCAGAGGACGATTATGAAGCTGCGCTTCAGCAAAAAGAAACTCAAAAAGCACAGGTATCTGAAGTGATAGAGGCACAGAAAAAGATTGCGGATAATACAGATAAAATTGCGGAAAACGAAGCAGCAATAAACGTAAATACAACTAAAATTGCTGAATATAATGCGAAATTAGAAAATGACAATGCTGCGGTGATTGCTGAAGTAGAAGATTTGATGGTTGCTAAAGCAGATTATGCAGCTCAGGTGATGAACGGAACAGTAAGCGTTACCGGAACAGCTACTAAAGTTGACGGGCAGAATGCAAAATTCACATTAAATGGTGTGGAGTTCGAGTCAGAATCCAATGAAACGACGGTAAATGGTATTACCCTGACATTGACGGAAAAAACAGAGGCTGGAAAGCCGGTTACATTTACACTGACCAACGACACTCAGGCGGTTTATGACACAATTAAAAATTTCGTTAATAAATATAACGAAATACTGCAGGAAATGAATGATTTGTATTATGCAGATTCAGCAAGAGGATATGATCCGCTGTCAGATGATGAAAAGGAAGCGATGACAGAAAGTCAGATTGAAAAATGGGAGACAAAGATAAAAGATTCCTTGCTTCGCAGAGATAGTACACTGGGAAGTATTATGTCATCTATGAAAAATGCGTTGTTGACTTCCGTTGAAGTGAATGGACAGAGTTATTCCTTATCCAGTTTCGGTGTTGGAACTTCCTACATATATTCAGAAAGGGGTCTGCTTCATATTCAGGGCGATGCGGATGATTCAACTTATGCCAGCTACACAAATAAATTAATGTCAGCATTAGAAGAAGATCCGGATACAGTAATGCAGGTATTTACAGGAGTGGCACAGAATCTGTATAAAGCAATGCAGGAAAAAATGCAGAAAACCAGCCTTAGCAGTGCATTAACATTCTATAATGATATTTATATCAAAAATCAGATTGTAGCATATAACAAACAGATTAGTGCTAATGAAGAAAAATTGACGGAATTAGAGGATAAATATTATGCTCAGTTCGCAGCAATGGAAACAGCACTGGCAAAATTACAGTCACAGCAGAATTCTTTGTCTGCATACTTATAAAAGATAAGTAAACGAGGGCTGGAAGAAAGGTTTCTTAATGTATGAAGACGCTAAGAAGCCTTTCTTTCTCTGGAAAATGTAATAAATAGAAACAAATGTGGAGGGTGTAATATGGCAGTAAATGTAGCAGAAATTTATAAAAATAGTAAAGAGCAGACAGCATCTAAGGAAGAAATCATTACTATGCTGTATGAAGGAGCAATTAAATTTTGTAATATAGCAATTACAGAATTGGAATTGAATCACATGGAAAATGTAAATACAAACTTAAAAAAAGCACAACGAATCATAGAAGAATTGATTTTAACATTGGACAAGAGATATCCTGTATCCAAAGAGTTTCAACAAGTTTATGATTATATATTGGAATTGCTGGTTCAGGGGAATATTAAAAAGGATAAAGAATTGATAGAGAGGGCTTGCAATGACATCCGAGGCATGAGAGATACCTGGATAGAAGTTGTAAAGCAGGCAAAAGCCGGTCAAAAATAGCAGAAGTGAGCAATTAATTTGTGTGGTAAGTTAGTTGCAGAAAGAAAAGAGGAAATAAATGAAAAATGAAATCATTTATACACATATTCTCATAGAAAGTTTGAAAAAGAAAAAAGAAGCATTGGAAGATATCCTTAAGTTTACGAAAGATCAGGAAACAGTTTTAGCAGAAGAAAAATTTGATGAAGAATTGTTTGATGCCTTGATTGATAAAAAACAGAAATGTATCACAGTGATAAATAAGTTAGATGAGGGGTTTGAACTGACATTCCAGCGAGTCAAAGTTGAGCTGGATGAAAATAAAGAAATGTTTAAAAACGAAATTTTGAGCCTTCAACAGCTAATTCGTCAGGTGACAGATCTGTCTAGTCGAATACAAGTTTTGGAAAGCAGAAATAAATTAGTGTTTGAAAGTAAAATGAAAGCCAAAAAGGAAAATATAAAAATGGCAAGACTTAGTTCTAAATCTGTAAATGAATATTACAAAAATGTTGCAAATCCACATATAGGAGAGGCGATTTTTTTAGATAAGAAGAAATAATCAGGGGAAGAAGTATGTGTAAAACAGGAGAAAATCAAGAACATCTGCTGTTTGGACAAATTGCACATGATTAAATAAGATGAAACATAAATTTAATACAAAATTAATAAAAAAACTTGCAAAAAGTGCTAAAGTTATTTTGAAACCCACCGATATATATAACAAGTAATCAAACTACACTTTATAAATATGAAGCGTACGGTCATATTTATAAAGCAGGGGGTTCATTACTAAAAACTATAAAATAATAAAATAGTAGCAGGGAAGCTACTACATATTCAAGGAGGAATTTATTATGATTATTCAGCACAATATGTCAGCAGCCAACACAAACAGACAGTTAGGAATCACAAACAACAACTTATCAAAGTCCACAGAAAAATTATCATCCGGTTATAAGATTAACAGAGCAGCAGATAATGCAGCTGGACTTACAATTTCTGAAAAAATGCGTGGACAGATTAGAGGTCTTGATCAGGCTTCAACAAACGCACAGGATGGTATTTCTTTAGTGCAGACAGCAGAAGGAGCATTGGCTGAAACAGAATCAATCTTACAGAGAATGAGAGAACTGACAGTACAGGCAGCTAACGATACAAACGTAACCGCTGACCGTGCAGCGATTCGAGAAGAACTGACAGCACTGGAAGCAGAAATTACACGTATTGGTACACAGTCACAGTTCAACACAATGAACTTGTTAGATGGTTCATTTACAAATAAGAACTTACAGGTAGGTGCAAACGCATCACAGAATATCAGTATTCAGATTAGCACAATGACAGCTACGGCTCTTAGTGTAAATGCTATTCATTCAAAAGTAAGTTCATATGGCGATGCAACAGCAGCAATCACAACTGTAAATAATGCGATTACAAAGGTATCAGAACAGCGTTCTAAATTAGGTGCTATTCAGAACAGATTAGACCATACAATCGCAAATGCTGATAATACATCTGAAAACTTACAGACAGCAGAATCACGTATCCGTGACGTAGATATGGCTGAAGAAATGGTGAAATACTCAAAGGATTCTATCCTTCAGCAGGCTGGACAGTCTATGCTTGCACAGGCAAATCAGGCTACACAGGGTATTTTATCCTTACTCAGATAATGAAACAGAAGATGGTAGAAATTGGGCTGACATTATGTCAGTCCTTTTTCTGTTTTGAGACAAAAATTCCTTGCATCCTCCCGTAAAAGTATGTAATATAAAAATAGAAATTTAATGCATGAGAGGGAGAGAAAATGGAAGAACGAAAAACGGCACTGTCAAAAATGGCAGGAAGCGTGGCAGAGGGTTTGTATCAGCAGAATAGAGAAAGAGGATTAGAGCAGGTTAACTGTTTAGTGGCAGAATTGCTGGAGATGGCAAAAGAATTGGAAAAGAAAGACAGTCCAGCTTTCAATATACAGGAACTGAATCAGATATTGATAATAGCTATGAAGGCATTGGAAGCCAGAGATTATGTACTTTTGGCAGATATTTTGTTCTATGATTTAAAAGAATTATTAGCAGACGGGAAAAGTGATGATAGCTGTGAGATGAAAACTGTCAATACGCTATAAAGTATCCTGTCAGGGTGCCCGATATATAATATTATGTAGACCATTAGCGGCTGACATTGTGTCAGCTTTTTCTGTTGTAATGATAAAAGCAGAAGAGTGGAGAATAAAGATATGGGAGAAACAGTATGGAATTTTACAACAGTAATCTAGAAAGTCTCAAACAGAAAAATAGAAATCTGTATCATCGCATATTAAAAGAAGAAACATTGGCAGTGGAGCAGGAAAATGAAATTTATATGGAGAAAGCCAGAAACGGAAGTTGTATTTTAGGTATGCGAAGAGGCGGTTGGAAAGTTTCACTAAACAGCCGCTACAATCCGGAGCATGAAGCACAAATGTGGGTAAAGGGATTTTCCTGGAATGGATATGAAAATGTTTTTATTATGTTTGGATTGGCAAATGGTACATATATAAGGGCTTTGATTAGGCAAGAAAAGGTGAATAAAATTATTATATATGAGCCGTCCAAAGAATTATTTAATTTTGTGCTGCATCACTTTGATATAAAAGATATATTGGAATCAGAAAAGGTTTTGTTAAGTGTAGAAGGGCTGGGAGAAGAAACATTTCAATACTATTTAGAAGCAGTATTGACAATTAGGAATATGAGGACGGTACAAAGAGGAATCTATCCTTATTACAAAGAATTGTTTTATGACAGTTACAAAAAGTATTTAAAAACTATAGGAGTGGTAGATAGGCAGAAAAATATAGCTTTTAATACCACGCAATATTTTTGGAATGCATGGATGGACAATTACTGCACTAATCTTAGATTTATAAAACGTAGTACAATTTTTGAGGAGGCTGTGACAATATTTGATAAAAATCAGCCAATTATTATTGTTTCTGCAGGACCATCTGTGCAGGAAGAGTTAGAAGGGCTGAAAGCGGCGAAAAATCATATACCTATTCTGGCAGTGGATCGTATTGTGGATTTTTTGATGGAAAACGGAGTGGAACCGGATGCAATATTTACCATAGACGCAAAATATAAGAGAGAACTTATGAAAGTAGAGACAATTTCTCATATTCCTCTAGTAATGGGTCCTACTTCCAGCTGTGAAATCACAAAAAATCATGGTGGAAAAAAAATATGGATTTCAGATTACAAGTTTTTGACAGATATTTTCCAGAAATTAGGTAAAAAAATTAAGCGGTACGAAACAGGAACGACGGTATCTAGTATGGCGTTTGCAGTATTTATGGGAGAAGGTTATAAAGAAATTATTTTGGTAGGACAGGATTTATCCTATAATGGTGAATTCAGTCATGCTGGAGGTGTAAAAGAAGAACTGCCATATATGAGAAAAGAGTATGATATTGAAGGGATTCATGGAACAACAGTGCGTACCAGAGAAGACTGGTATACCATGCTGCGCTGGTATAATGCAATTCTGGCAAAGCACCCGGAATTGAAGGTTTATGATGCCAAAAGCCATGGGGCAAAAATTATGCATACAGTTAATATCCGCTTAAAAGAATATGTGGAACAAAAACAATGGGAAACCAAGGATTACAGAAAAATGCTTGCGGATATGGCACCTACATTTAATCAAGAAGAGTGGAAGAAAGTATTAACAGAACTTTATAAGGGATTGGAAGATTTAAAAACCGGAAAGGAAAAGGCTGTTAAAGCAATTACTTGCTGTCAGCGTTTGGTGAAAGGTATAGAAGAGCATATAGAGCTTACCAGAGAGGACGAAGCAGATATAGAAGAACTGCAGAAGGCAAATGATTTTTTAGAAAAGCACAGAGTATTTGCACTGCTGGAATCTTATATAGAGAATTATATGAGAGAGGCAATGTATGCTTTGAATGAAAAAGAAGGGGATCTTCTGGTTGATGCTAAAAAAGCATATATGGCAGAAATTATGCAAATGCAGGCGGTTCAATATGGAGTAGATTACTTATATCCTAAATTGGAACAGGCAATAAAACAAATAGAAGAGGAGAGTTGAGATGTTAGAAAATAAAGTGATTTTAATTACAGGCGGAACGGGTTCTTTTGGAAATCATTTTGTGGATTATGTGTTAAAGCATGATAGACCAAAAAAGATTATTATTTATTCCCGGGATGAATTTAAACAGTTTCAGATGGCAAATAAGTATAAAGCATATGCAGACGTTTTAAGATTTTTTATTGGAGACGTAAGGGATGAACAGCGTTTTCGCAGAGCATTAAACGGTGTAGATTACGTGATTCACGCAGCTGCCATGAAGCAGGTTCCTGCCTGTGAATACAATCCAATGGAAGCCATTAAGACCAATATTGACGGAGCCACCAATATTATTAACGCAGTATTGGATAGTCCATCGGTAACAAAAGTAGTGGCACTTTCCACAGATAAGGCAGTAAATCCCATTAATTTATATGGTGGTACTAAACTGGTTTCTGACAAACTCTTTGTGGCAGCCAATGCTTATTCCGGAACCAGAGATTTACGTTTTTCTATTGTACGTTATGGGAATGTTGCTGGAAGCCGCGGCTCTGTTATACCGTTTTTCCGTGGGATTTTAGAGCAGGGAAAGAAAGAACTTCCGATTACCGATTATCAGATGACACGTTTCTGGATCAGTCTGGAAGAAGGTGTAAAATTGGTATTAAAGGCTTTAGAGGAAGCAAGAGGAGGAGAAACTTTTATTTCTAAAATTCCATCTTTTAAGATTATAGATTTAGCGAAAGCAATGTGTGAGGATTGCAAAATGCCGGAAGTAGGAATCAGAGAGGGAGAAAAGCTGCATGAAATTATGATTACCACGGAAGATTCTTTGAAAACGTATGAATATGATAAACATTACATTGTATATCCACACTATACATGGTGGGAAGAAAATAGAATTATACCAGGCGGCAAGAAAGTAGAGCAGGGATTTTCTTATAGTTCAGATAATAATACAGAGTGGCTTAGTGTAGAGGACTTAAGGGAATTATTGAAAACAGTATAGATATGATAGGGAGAGTATATGAGAATTCTATTTTACCGCTATAACAGTATTTGTGAGCCGGACATGATAGAAGCTATGAAAAGCTTAGGCAATGAAATAGTAGAAATCAGGGAAGAAATGGAGAATAAAAACTTTACATTACAAGAGTGTGTGGCTCTTGTGGGAAAAACACTACTGGAAAGCCAGTATGATATGGTTTTCAGCGTGAATTTTTACCCTGCACTTTCTGAAGTGTGTCAGATATGTAAAATACGGTATGTAAGCTGGATTGTGGATTGTCCGGTGCTGGAATTATATTCTTATGCCATAAGAAATGAATGGAATCGCATTTTTATATTTGATTATGCTCTCTATTTGGACTTTGTAAAGGAAAATCCGGATGGTATCTTTTATCTTCCTCTGGCGGCTAATGTTCAAAACAGTGACCGGGCAAGAAGTTTGATAAGGGAATCTGAACGAAATAACTACGCAGGCGATATCACATTTATCGGATCCCTGTATACAGAAAAATCTCCCTTTCGAAAAATAGAAAGATTGCCGGAGTACTTAAAGGGATATTTTAATGGGATTATAGAGGCTCAATTAAAAGTATACGGCTATTTTTTTATAGAAGAACTGTTGAACGACGATATGATAGAAGCTTTTAAAAAACAGGTGCCGCAATTTTATCAGTTTCCGGAAAAGGCTATTCATAATGATAAGGCGGTGACAGCCCATTCCTATTTAGGGATGGAAGTAACAGCCAGAGAGCGGTTCAATTTGCTTTCAGCATTATCGAAAAAATTCTCTCTTCAGATTTATACTTATAGTGATACCAGTGAGATTCCTGAGGCACAAAACCGGGGAGGCGCAGAATCTAAGCTTCAGATGCCTCAGATATTTGCCTTAAGTAAAATTAATTTAAATATTACTGCACGTCCAATCAGGACAGGACTTCCCCAAAGAATATGGGATGTAATCGGAGCTGGAGGATTTTTGTTGACCAATTATCAAAGCGAACTAGAAAACTATTTTGAAATAGGAAAAGAAATCGATGTATTTGGAAGTGAACAGGAGCTGCTGGAAAAAACGGCTTACTATTTAAGTCATGAAAAAGAAAGAGCAGACATGTCAAATAAAGCATATGAAAAGGTCAAGGCATATCATACTTATACTCAGCGCATGCAGCAATTACTTCAGATGGCTTGGGAAAGATAGGGGAGAAGGATATGACAGAACAGGAAGTTCTACAGATAAAAGCATTAGAAGAACGTCTGGCACAATGTGAGCAAGTAAATAACGTCTTGCTTCGTGCCCACCAACAGTTGTTGGAATACACCAAAGGGTTAGAACGGGATTTACAATTACTAAACCGGAATATGAAATATGAAATCCTGGACAAGCGGAATCAGGAAACCATATCCTATCCAATAATTCACAGTTCAGAAGAAGCTATAGAAGAAATTTTGCAGAACAGAAAATCTTTAGTTCGTTTTGGAGATGGTGAGTTTGCTGCTATGGAAGGACAGACTAGAGCTAAATTTCAGACAGAAGTTGACCAGAAGTTGGCCGGGCGATTATATCAAGTGCTGCGAAATCAGGAGGAAGGTGTAATTACTGCCATTGCAGATAATTACGGGAATTTAGACAAATATACCGTCAACAGCCAAAGGGAAATTCGGGCATATATGGCGCCGGAGGTACGGGAAAGCCATATGAGGCTTCTGCTGCCGGGAAAAGTATATTATAATGCATATTTATCCAGACCTTATGCCATGTACGCAGATAAAGATCAGGATAAATTAAGACAAAAATTTTCACGCCTTCGCTGTCTTTGGGAAAAAAGAGATTGTGTTTTTTTGGAAGGTGAAAAGACCAGAATGGGAGTAGGAAATGATTTGTTTGAAAATGCTAATTCCATTGTAAGAATTCTGGCTCCTGCTGAAAATGCTTTTCACGCATATGAGGCGTTATTTGCTGCTGCAAAGCAATGTAAAAAAGATGTATTGTTTTTGCTTGCTTTGGGACCGGCAGCTACAGTACTTGCTTACGATTTGGCGATGGAAGGTTATCAGGCATTGGATATCGGACATTTGGATCTAGAGTATGAGTGGTATCTTAAAGGTCAGGGAGGAAGGACAGAAGTACCTTATAAGTATAACAATGAATACCCTGGCGGGGAGCAGGTAGAAGATATTGAAGATTCTGAATATGAAAGACAGATTATTGCAAGATGCCTGTAATTCTGCAATAGAGTAAGAGGTGTGCTATGAACAAGACAGAGAATAGATTTCAGCTGTTGAAGGATACCATGGAGCGGATAAATGCCGGAATCCGGTATGCCAGAAAGCAGGATTATTATCAATTTTCTATGGAAGAAAAAAAGATATTGGAACAGATAGAGGAAATACTGCTCTTATGTGATAGTTTAGGGCTAAAAGATGTCATACAGGATATGCAGCAGGCATTCATACAGATTATGGGCGCAAAAGAAGCACAGGACTATATTCTTACGGCAGATTACTATGAACTTCTTCTTTTACCCCTATTAAATTCGATATTAGAATTTAGCCGACAGTGGGAAACGGAAGAAGACTATTGGCAGTTAAATTGTCAGAGTTTAGAAAAACGGTATCCGAATTTATATAGAAAGCTTTCTGTTTTGAGTACAGAAGAAATATTGGCACAGGACAAGTATCAGTTGGAGGATACTATGAGCGGTCATAAAACTCTGTTGGTTCAGGGGGCAAATAAAAGAGTATATTTTCACAGCAATAACAATCCTAAAGAGGAAGCAAGGCAGTTGGCAGAGGCAGTGTATGATCGGTGCAATACCGTTTATCATGTTTTGGGTCTTGGGCTTGGTTATCTTCCGGAGGCATTATTGTCTATGGATACCTCCAGTAGTTTTGTGGTTTATGAAGGTGATTTAAATATCATAAAGCTGATGTGCGGCTGCAGGGATTGCACAACGTTGCTGGAAAGTAGAAGGGTAGAGTTGATATATGATAAAGATTATCAGATATTTTTGTCTCATTTACAGGAAGGTCATATAGTGTTCCATGAACCTTCCCTGCACAACATCACAAATAAAGAGCAGTTTATTAAATTTTATGACTACTTTATAACAATACAGTCGGGAATTAATCAGAGAAAAAGGATGCAGGAAAATTTTACCTGCAATCTTCTTCATAAAGATGAATCAGTGGAAGTTTTAAAAAAAGAAATGGAGGGAAAAGAAGTATATCTGGTTGCCGGAGGTCCTTCTTTAGATAAAACACTAGAGTCATTAAAAAGCAGGCCGGAAGATGCAAAAATAGTATGCGTGGGTACTTCTGTTAGGAAACTAAAGGCAGCGGGAATTTTTTCAGATTATATGGTAGTGACAGATCCTATGCCATGGATGGCGGAGCAGATAGAAGCTGGCGAAGATATACCATTGTGGTATTTGTCTACTGCGTTTTATGAAGTAAGAAATCGTGTAAAAAAAGGTTATCTTATTCTGCAGAAAGGATATGCACCGGCAGAAGAAAAAGCCCACAAGAACGGCTGGCATCTTTATGGTACGGGTGGTTCTGTCACCACAACAGCATTAGATATCCTGCTATCTATGAACTGTACACAAATTATCTGCATGGGGATGGATATGGCTTATACGGAAAGTAAATCTCATGCAGATGGGACTGCAATGGCAAGAAACATAGGAGAGGAACACAATAAAAATTTGATTCCTGTGAAAGGTGTAAAAGGTGATACGCTGTATGCTCCTAAAAATCTTACCTTATATCGAAAATGGATTGAAAATCGCGTAAGGAAAGAAGAAGTATTATTAACTAATGTATCTGATGGGGCGTACATTAGTGGAATGGATAATATTTCAACAGACAACTGGAACAAAAAATAGGGAGGGGAGTTTATGAAGGAGTTAGTTAGCGTGATCATACCGACTTATAATCGAGGTTATATACTAGAAAAAGCGATTGCAAGTGTACAGAATCAGACGTATTCGGAAATAGAGATTCTGGTAGTGGATGATGGCTCCACTGACAATACAGAACATATTGTTTCGCAAATTTCAGACAGCCGTATCCGGTATATAAAGAATCCGAAAAATTGCGGCGTATCTCACACAAGAAATCTGGGGATTGCAGCAGCAAAGGGAAAATATGTTGCATTTCAGGACAGCGATGATATATGGAAGCACGATAAGCTTGAAAAACAAATGGAATGCATTGGACAAGAGGATTACGGAATGGTTTATTGTGCTTTCGAGAGAGAGTTTCAGGATGGAAGCGCAGTCTATTATCCGCCTAAAGAGATGCCCATGGAAGAAAAACAGGGAAATATATTCCAGTCACTGTTAAGAAGAAATTTAATCAGCACTCAGACAATGCTGATTCCCAAAGAAGTATTGAGTGAGACAGGTTATTTTAACGAAGGTATGAGTAATTTAGAAGACTATGAGCTGGCACTTCGGATTGCCAAAAATCATAAAATCGGTATGGTGGATGAAGCTTTGGTTTATCTACATACTCTGCCGGACGGTATTAACCAAAATCAGGTGCAGTCACTGGTGAATATTACATATATTTATTTGCGCAATAAAGATGCGATGAAAAAGTATGGAATGTATGAAGGAATGATGGCAGGAATCAGGGAGAAAGCCAAGGAATTGGGAATAGAAGAAATCATAGAAACCATGATGAAACAAAATTACAGATGAGGAATGGTTAAACTATAGAAATTACAGCAAGGGGCGGAGAAGAAACGATGAAATATTTAATGATGGATTGGTTTGGAAAATTTAAGTGTATTGGTGGGACATGTCCGGCCACCTGCTGTGGCGGCTGGAGAATTGCAATAGATGACAAGACCAGAGAAAAATACAATGAATTGAAAGAAGCCGGAGATGAACTGTTTTCGGGGTATTCCTGTGATGAAGGCGGTAATATACAGTTACTTGGCGAGAAATGTCCTTTCTTAACAGAAGATGGCTGGTGTAATATTGTAAATAAATATGGCGAAGAAATGCTGTGCAACACATGTAAAATATATCCGAGAGTAAGTAATGTTTACGGGGATGTAAATGAGTGTACGGTTAAGATTTCCTGCCCTGTGGTTGCAGAGTATTTACTGTCGGAGGAAGAGATTGCATTTATATATGCAGAAGATGACAAGGAAGAACAAAAAGAGTGTGATTATGTTATTTATGACGGATACTCCCATGCAAGATGTTATCTTGTAGATTTGCTGCAGGAACATAGGCAGTATCCTCTTACAGGAAGATTGTTTCTTATGCTAGATCTGAATTATAAATTGGAGCAGTTATATAAAGGGGGACAGTTTACTTTGGAAAAGGTAGACACTTTGCTTGCCCTGTTTGGTGATGCCCAGTATTTGGAGGGAGTATGCAGCCAGGTACAGGAATTGAATAAAAATCTAGAAATAAAAAGAAAAAGTGTTATTGAATTGTTCCAAGTACTTTTCAGGGGTGATGCTATGCTGGCAGATAGAAAAATGGACAGTGAATTAAGGATGTATTTACAGTGCATTGAGAGAAAACCAGAAATTTTTTATAGAGATTATGGAGCGTTTTCAAAATTCTGTGGGGAGCATGAAAGGGTATATGAAAATTACTTTATATATCAATATTTTATTCATATTATACCAAATCACAATAAGGTGCTGACTTGGAGAATGGCAGTGGTAGAACTCTGCTATATTCAGTTAATGGCAATGATAACATGGAAAAAGGAAAAGAAGCTAGACACGATACAGTATCGTGATATTATTGTTTCTGTAGCAAAGCGTCTGGAACATAGTGATAAGAAAAATGAACAGAGAAATCGTTCTATAATTGAAAATGGTTTTGAGGATATTGCACCTTTGTGGATGTGCTTGTTAGTGTAGGAGGGTTAAAATTGCAAAAAATATCAGTAATTATACCATGTTTTAACGTGGAATCTTATATAGACCGGTGTTTAGAGAGTGTAATGAATCAGACCCTTGGAGTGGAACGGCTGGAAGTTATCCTTGTAAATGATGCCTCTACGGATAACACATTGGAGAAATTGTACCAGTGGGAGAAAAGATTTCCGGAAAATATTATGGTCATTACCTATGAACAAAACATAAGACAGGGCGGAGCAAGAAACATAGGTCTTCAATATGCGACAGGGGAATATATTGGATTTGTGGATGCGGATGATTGGATCGCAGAGGACATGTATCAGGAACTGTATGAGAGAATATGCACGGGTAACTATGATGTGGTAAAATGTAAGTTTATACGGGAGCATTTTAAGAATGAGCTGCCTTTGAATGAGGAAGAACGACAGGATGCAGAGTATCACTTTATTCCTAAAAAAGGCATTTGTTACGGACAGGTATCTGCCTGTGGAAATTGTGGAGAATATGGATCTATCTGCACAGGGCTTTACAGAAAAGAATTATGGAAGGACCATGATTTTCAATTTCCTGAAGGAATCGCCTATGAGGACAACTATTGGGAGAGTATTCTGAAACTGTATATAAAGAGCATTTATATCATAGATAAAGTGATGTATCATTATTTTGTAAATCCGCTATCTACAGTGATGGAGGAAAATGCGGTCCACCATCTAGAACGGCTGGAAATAGAGTTAATGAAAGTAGAAGAATTAAAGGTTAGAGGTGCCTTCGAATTTTATTCTAATGAAATTGAATGGGAATTTATACAGAAATTCTATTTAAATACATGGTATATTATCTTTACAAGGTTTTCTTATGTACCGGATATTTTTGGGGAAATGAAAAAGCAGATTGTCCAATTGTTTCCTCAATATAGAAAAAATCCTTATCTGACGCAGGCAAATCCAAGAGAGCAGCAATTATTAAGACTACTGGAAATGGAGCATAACTTTAGTGTGGAAGAGTTAGAAAGAATAAAGAAACTGTATCTGGCAAGTATGGGATAATAAGGAGCATTCCTGTAATTCAGAAATAATGCCAATTGAATAAAAGAAAACCTCGAAGTACAATTAAGGTGTTCATCTTGGCGGATGAAAAAACACTTTAACAATACTGGAGGTTTTCAATAATGAATTTAACACAGA
>CASEML010000069.1 GCA_949289145.1 uncultured Eubacteriales bacterium
CACGATTTCAGGAGAAGGTGAATTGCTCCTGACAATTCTGGCAGCATTTGCACAGGCAGAGAGCGAGAGCAATTCCGGCAATGTGAGTATGAGTATCCGGAGAAAATTTGAAAAGGGAGAACTGAACTTCCCGATTTCAAAAATCTACGGATATACGGCGGATGTAGACGGCAATCCCATCATTGATGAGGAAAAAGCCAAAGTTGTCCGCCTTATTTTTGATCTTGCGGAGAAAGGGATATGGGTTACAAAAATATCCGAATACCTTAATAAGCAGCATATTCCGGGGATTGCTTGTGATACTTGGCACTACAGTCAAGTATCAAAAATGTTGCGACAGGAAGCCTATATGGGGGATCGTATTTTGCAGAAGACCTATCGGGACAGCCGCCGTCGAACAAGGAAGAATAAAGGTCAAGTGGATCAGTGGTATGTTAAAGACACACATCCTGCAATCGTTACCAGAGAGCAATGGTATCGAGTGCAGGATATTTTATTGGAAAGAAATGAAGAACTTTATGATGATACGCCAATCAGTGAAGAAAAAAATCTCAGTACGCATAGCACTTACCCATTATCCGGGAAGCTTTACTGCCCTTACTGTGGACGAGTATTGATGCATCGCTGGGAAGGAAAAAAACGCTATGAGAACTGGGTGTGCGGCTTGCACAGGAAGATATCAAAGGACGCTTGTCCGGGCATTTGTATTCCCAACCGGATCGCCAGTAGCTGGGGTGAAATCAAAGAACCTATGACAGTTCTTAAATATACGGATGAGTATGGGATGGATCGCTTTACGGCTATTCCAAAGGTGGAATATGAGGCTTCTGAGGATTGTCCGTATGAGGTTGTCAAACCTGAACCGAAGCCGGAAAGGCCGAAGAAGCCTTCTTATAAAAAGGCTCCCAAGCCGGAAAAACCACGCTATACTCGGAATGTTTATCCTCTAAGCGGAAAATTGTTCTGCCCGAATTGCGGAAAGGTACTTACCCATAAATGGAATAAGGGCGTGGAGTATTGGGTTTGTTCTACAAATCGGAATAAACACCGGACAGAGAATTTTGAGAAATGCAAGGGTATGTATTTCCCAGCGGAGGCTGCAAAAGACTGGGGCGAGATCACTGAACCGGTAACGATCATTGCGTATAAAAATGAATACGGACACCGCCTTTATACGGCGATGCCAAAAGAAGAATATGAGCGGTCACCAGACTGCCCTTACAGAAAGGAAGATTGAGATGGCAAGAGAAGTTGTACACATTCCGGCAAGACCACAGGTGGTCGGGACACGCACTACACCGGAGAAGAAAATTCGATTAGCAGCATACTGTAGGGTTTCCAGTGAGCAGGATGAACAGCTGAATTCTTTTGAAAATCAGGTGACCTACTATAAAGAATATATTTCCAGCCACCCGGACTATGAATTGGCCGGAATATACGCTGATGAAGGTATTTCTGGAACCAGCACCAAAAGACGAGAAGAGTTCAATCGCATGATTGCGGATTGCGAGGCTGGATTGATTGATATGGTGATCACGAAGTCCATCAGCCGATTTGCCAGAAATACGCAGGATTGCCTGATGTACTCACGGAGGCTAAAAGACTTAGGAATTGGGATTCGGTTTGAAAAGGAAAATATTAATACGATGGATTCCACGGGAGAATTGCTTTTTACGATTCTGTCCTCCCTTGCACAGGATGAGAGTCGGAGCATTTCGGAAAACTGCCAGTGGGGAATTCGATCCCTTTTTAAGAGAGGCATCCATCACCTTAATACAAATCGTTTTTACGGCTATGATTCTGACGAAAACGGTAAACTGATCATAAACCCAGAACAGGCAAAAGTGGTAAAATGGATCTATGAGTCTTTTATGGAAGGAATCAACCCAGACGTAATTGTGAAAATTCTTAACGAAAAAGAGATCCCTACCTGCATGGGAAAAAGTAAATGGACGTGTAATCAGATCAAAAGTATCCTCCGGAATGAGAAACACATGGGAGACGCTGTCCTGCAGAAAACTTATACGCCGGATTATCTGACACATAAATCTGTAAAAAATGAAGGGCAACTTCCACAGTACTATATCAAAGAGGATCATCCTCCGATTGTAAGCCGGCAGCTTTGGGAAGCAGTCCAGCTGGAATTGGATCGGCGGGAGGCATTCATGAAGAAGCATTTCTTGAAATCAATGGGGCAGTATACCGATGAGAATCCCCTGAGTCACCGGATCATTTGCGGGATTTGTGGGCATACCTTCAGCAGGAGAACCATTACGAGGTTGGAAGGCCGTATCAAAGTTTGGCAATGCGGTCAGCATTATGCGAAAAAGGGCGAACACCTCTGCAATGGGAGGACGATCAGAGAAGAAGAACTGTACAAAGCCTTCCAGCTGGCATGGGATCACCTTGTTGAAGAACGGGATAACAAGGCAAAAGACTGGATAAAGAAGATGGCAGAGGGAAACGCTTTAGAGGCATACCGTGCAGAACAATTTCTCAAGCTAACAGCAGACGGTGGCCGGATAAAAGAAGGAAAGCCATTGGTTAGCACCGTGCTGGATCATATTGTATTTGAAGAAAACGGTGATTTAACTGTATGGTTTTTGGACGGCAGTCAGGTATGCGTAGAGCCATAAATCTATAGAGAAACAGCCTATCTTAAGAATGACAGGCTGTTTCTCTTTGTTTACTCAGTTTTAGTTAATCTGATAAAGAGATGTATATGGTGTGTTATTATGAAAATTATACGGTGGTTGTTTTGCGTAAACCAAATACTACTTATATAGAAGAAACACATTTTTCTGTAACTCAATTAGGGGGGTGATTACCCCCACTTTTACTTACACCGGGGGTAAATAAAAGAATACGGGGGTAAAATGTGAAATACACATATATTATTGAAAAAACACTTTCGCTGGACGATTTCTAAACCTGACTGAGACGGGAGTACTGTTTTTAGATGAACTGCCTGAATTTAAGCGAGAAGCCCTAGAAATATTACGGCAGCCCTTAGAAGACAAGGTGATTCATATATCCAGAGTGGGAGGAAATTATGAGTTTCCGGCAGAATTGATGGTAGTGGCGGCTATGAATCCGTGTAAATGCGGTTATTACCCGGATCGAAATCGTTGCCGGTGTACTTTAACAGAAATCAACCAATATCAGGGAAAACTTTCAAAACCATTGTTGGACCGGATCGATCTGTATGTGGAGGTGGAGGAACTTGAATATGATGAAATCAGTAACAACAACCCGGAAAGGGAAAAGGAAAGTGAAAAAATGCGGGACAGAGTGATTGCAGCGGGAGAAATGCAAAGGAAGAGATACCAAGGGCTGCCTTATGATTTCAATTCAGAACTGGATACAGAGGGGGTGTATGAATTTTGCGGTTTGAACAAAAGAGAAGCAGAATTAATGGAAAAAATTTTCCGAAAAATGAAATTGTCTGCCCGGGGATATCATAGAATGTTGAAAGTGGCAAGAACAATTGCGGATTTAGATGGGGAAAAAAGTATTTCGGAAAAGCATTTAAAAGAAGCAGTTTCTTACCGAAGAAATAATATGTTGGAGTAATATAATATGGAAGAAAAAATTTATGATTTCTGGTTTTATTCGTTGGAAGCATTAGGGGAAGTACAAAGAGAAGTACTGCTTGAACAATTTCATACGCCAAAAGAAATTTATGACGTTTCTATAGAGCAAATAGGGAAAATAATTGGTTTTGAAGATTGGGTGCTGAAACACATTTATAATAGTAGAAATACCATAAAATTGCAGCGAGAGTATGATGACATGCAGGAAAAAGGAATTCGTTTTGTGTGTTGTAAAGATCAGGAATATCCTGAAAAGTTAAAGAATATTAAAGATATGCCGGGAGGATTGTTTGTGCGTGGAGCACTTCCGAAGATGGAAGAAAAAACTGTGGCGGTGATAGGGGCCAGAGACTGCAGTCATTATGGAAAATTTATGGCAGGACAAATCGGTAGGGCGCTGGCGGAACAAGGAGTTCCGTTGATTAGTGGTATGGCAAGAGGCGTTGATGGATATGCACAGATGGCGGCAATTGAAAAAGGGGGGGAAAGTTTTGCAGTTCTGGGCTGTGGCGTAGATATCTGTTACCCAAGAGAAAATTATGAGCTGTATGAATTGCTGATGGAACATGGAGGAATACTTTCGGAATATAGAATGGGAACGCCGGCAATGGGAAAGAATTTTCCTAGACGGAACAGAATCATCAGTGGACTGGCAGATGTAGTGATTGTGGTTGAAGCCAAAAAACGCAGTGGGACATCTATTACGGTATCTTATGCGCTGGAACAGGGGAAAGAAGTTATGGCGGTGCCGGGCAGAGTTACAGATTGCCTGAGTGAAGGGTGTAATTACTTGATTTCTCAGGGAGCTTATCCCATAAATAGTATAGAAGAAATGATAGAAGATTTAGGTTTTTCTTACAAAAAAATTAAAAAAAATAATAAAAATGTAAAAAATCCTCTTGAAAGTGAGGCAGATTTGGTGTATGCTGTACTGGATTTTGTACCTAAGACAATCGCAATGATAGGGAAAGAAGTAAGGGAAAATAGTATGGAAAAGTTAAATGCTTTATTATTTGATTTAGAAATAGAAGATAAAATAGAACAAGTAACAACGGGCTATTATGTGCGTAAGCAGTGACAGTCACCAGAGGAGGAGCATATGGCAAAATATTTGGTAATCGTGGAATCACCGGCAAAAGTAAAAACAATAAAAAAGTTTTTGGGAAGTAATTATGAAGTGGCGGCCTCAAATGGGCATGTAAGAGATCTGCCAAAGAGTCAGATGGGGATTGATATTGAAAATGATTATGAACCGAAGTATATTACAATCAGAGGAAAAGGGGATATTTTGGCTGATTTAAGAAAAAAGGCTAAAAAAGCAGAGAAAGTATATCTTGCAACTGACCCTGACCGTGAGGGAGAGGCTATTTCATGGCATTTGGCACATGCACTAAAGACGGATGAAAAAAAACTGTATCGTATCAGTTTTAATGAGATTACAAAAAATGCTGTAAAAGAGTCGATTAAGCATGCGAGAGAAATTGATATGGCACTTGTAGATGCACAGCAGGCAAGAAGAATGTTGGACAGAATGGTGGGGTATAAAATAAGTCCTGTACTTTGGGCAAAAGTAAAAAGAGGTTTAAGTGCTGGCAGGGTACAGTCCGTGGCATTAAGAATTATTTGTGATAGAGAAGAAGAAATTAATTCCTTTATTCCAGAAGAGTACTGGAGTTTAGAAGAGGAGTTTCATATACCGGGCAGTAAAAAGAATATTAGGGCAAAGTTCTATGGAAAGGATAGAAAAATCAATATTTCTTCTAAAGAACAACTGGACCAAATCCTTGCAGAATTAGAGGGGGCAGAGTATATTGTGGAAGAAGTAAAGAAAGGGCAGAGAATTAAAAATTCTCCTAGACCCTTTACTACCAGTACATTGCAACAGGAGGCGGCAAAAGTACTAAATTTTTCTACACAAAAGACCATGCGCCTGGCACAGCAGTTATATGAAGGAGTTGAAATTGCAGGAGCAGGTACAGTGGGTATTATTACCTATCTTCGTACGGATTCCACAAGAATTTCGGAAGAGGCGGAAATAGCGGCGCGAGAATACATTGGCCAGCAGTATGGGGAGGAGTATATTTCAGAAACTATTAAGGCGCTGAAAAGCAATAAAAAGATACAGGATGCTCATGAAGCGATTCGTCCTACCGATATTGCAAGAAGTCCGGTGCTGATAAAAGAATCTTTGTCAAGAGATCAGTTTCGCTTGTATCAGTTGATATGGAAGCGATTTGTGGCAAGCCAGATGTCAGAGGCGGTTTATGACACCGTTAGTGTAAAAATCTCTGCAAATGATTACCGTTTTACAGCTTCTGGTTCTAAACTTTCTTTTGATGGTTTCATGTCAGTGTATGTCAGTGACGAACAGGAAAAAGAAAGCAGTAATATTCCGGTGGATTTGTTGGAAAAAGGAAAAATACTGGAATATAAAGAAAGGGAGGCAAAACAACATTTTACGCAGCCGCCTGCTCATTATACCGAAGCGGCACTGGTTAAAACGTTGGAGGAACTTGGAATTGGACGTCCAAGTACTTATGCGCCGACCATTACAACCATCATTGCCAGAAGATATGTTGTGAAAGAAAATAAAAATCTGTATGTGACAGAGATTGGTGAAGTGGTAAATTCCATAATGAAAGAAGCCTTTCCAAGTATTGTTGATTTGAGTTTTACTGCCAATGTGGAAATGCTGCTAGATAAAGTGGAAGAAGGTACGGTAAACTTTAAAACGATTCTCCGCAATTTTTACCCAGATTTGGAAGAGGCGGTAGAAAAAGCAGAGCGTGAACTGGAAAAAGTTAAGATTGAGGATGAAGTGACAGATGTAATCTGTGAGGAATGTGGGAAAAATATGGTAGTAAAATATGGACCTCATGGAAAATTCCTTGCATGTCCGGGATTTCCGGATTGCCGTAATACAAAACCGTATTTAGAAAAAATAGGTGTACCCTGTCCGCTTTGCGGAAAAGAAGTGGTGATACGAAAAACTAAAAAAGGAAGAAAATACTATGGCTGTGAAGACAATCCTAATTGTGAATTTATGTCCTGGCAGAAACCAAGTACGCATAAATGTGACAGATGCGGTAAATATATGTTAGAAAAGGGAAGTCGTATCGTATGCTCTGATGAACAGTGTGGTTATGTTATTTTGAAAAAGGAATTGGAAAAGTCTGAAAATTAATAAAATAGATAGAAATTGGCATTGAAATTAATTGATTTTCAAAGGAAATTGTGATAAACTTGAAATACAATATGGATTATGTCAAGGATGGCATTCTTATTGCGGCGAGATTAATTTTGGTAAGTAAAAGTCAGGAGGCATAAGAAATGAGCGTACAATTATTGGATAAAACAAGGAAAATCAATAAATTACTGCATAATAACAGTTCTCATAAGGTAGTTTTCAATGATATTTGTAATGTATTGACCGGCATATTGGACTCAAATATTTTGGTTATCAGTAAAAAAGGAAAAGTGCTTGGAGTCGGTGAATGTGAGGGAGTAGAGGAAATAAAAGAACTGATTAAAGATGAAGTAGGAGGGTTCATTGATGCTATGCTCAACGAACGATTATTAGGTGTACTTTCTACAAAAGAGAATGTGAATCTGCAGACGCTTGGCTTTGAGGCTGATGACGTTAGAAAATATCAGGCAATTATTACACCGATTGATATTGCAGGTGAGCGTTTGGGAACATTGTTTATTTATAAATGCGATAAACAGTATGAAATCGACGATATTATTTTGAGTGAATACGCAACTACTGTGGTTGGTTTGGAAATGATGCGCTCTGTAAATGAAGAAAATGCAGAGGAAACCAGAAAGATACAAATTGTACGTTCTGCAATCGGAACTTTGTCTTTTTCTGAATTTGAGGCTATCACACATATTTTTGAAGAATTAGATGGTAATGAAGGTATTCTTGTGGCAAGTAAAATTGCTGACAGAGTGGGGATTACTCGGTCTGTTATTGTAAATGCACTTCGAAAATTTGAAAGTGCCGGCGTGATTGAATCTAGATCATCAGGTATGAAAGGAACCTACATTAAAGTGGTAAACGATGTGGTGTTTGATGAAATTGCCAGAATCAAAAAAGAAAAAAGTTAAACAGGTAAAAGGGCAGTAAAGGCTGCTCTTTTTTATGTGAATATAAGGTACGGAATGAGCAAAAAGAATGTTCGTTCGATAGAAAGGGAGATTGTCAAAAATAATGCGAAGATATTAACAGAATATTACAAAATATGTATGAAATATACAAAAATCAAAAAAAGAATTAGGAATTAAGTACCAATTCGCCCAAAAAAAGGACGAAAAAAAGAAAAAAATATTGAATTTACAGTAAAAATGCAAAAAAATGTCTTGTACCATTTGGTAAAATCCGATATAATACATATAGTTATATGAGGTGAAAATAGAAGATGAGGAAGGATGCGGTATAATGGTTAGTTCAAATGCATTTAATTATATTAATATATTGGACAAAGCGGCAGATGCCAGTGCTTTAAGGCAAGAAGCTATTGCAAATAATCTTGCAAATTCTGATACACCCAATTACAAAAGGCAGGATGTAGATTTTGAGAGCGTCTTAATACGTGAAATGGGAGCATATCAGTCTAAATATAAGACTAGTTCAGCTCGAGTAAAAAGGATAAATCAAAATCTGGACAGTTTGAATGTGGGGACTTATACAGATGCAGTAGGTTACTCTTATCGAATTGATAAAAATAACGTGGATCCCGATAATGAAAATGTAGAATTGGCAGCAAACACAGAAAAATACAACGGTCTTATTGACAGTATGACAGCAGAATTTGAAAGATTGAATTCAGTTATGAAGTAATTAGGGGAGGAAAATAAATATGTCTATTTTTAATTCTTTTGATATCAGTGCGTCTGGGATGACATCCCAGAGATTTAGATCTGATATTATCATGCAGAATATTGCGAATGCCACAACCACAAGAACTGAAGATGGAACACCATACAGAAGAAAGGTAGTAACTTTTGCAGAGAAAGAAACTACGCCTTTTAGCAATGTACTTGCAAGAACAAGTGCAGATGCGGTGGGTTCGGGAGTTAAAGTGACTAGGGTTTCTGAAGATTATGAGACGGAAATGGTCAAGTCTTATGATCCGTCTCATCCAGATGCGGATGAAGATGGTTATGTAACCTATCCTAATGTTAATATTATAACAGAAATGACGAACTTGATCGATGCAACACGTTCTTATGAGGCGAACACGACAGCGTTTGAAGCAAGTAAAACGATGATTACCAAAGGATTAAGCATGGGTAAATAACAGGAGGTAATGAAAGGTGGATATTTCATCATTATATAATATTGGATCTTCTTATATACAGGATGCAACCAGTGTGGGGAATGCTACACAGAAAAATACAGAAAGTGGCTTCACACAATTTTATCAGGCGGCTTTGGGCTTGCTGAATGAAACCAGTGCGTTGGAAAGTGTTGCGCAAAACGAAGAATTGAAATGGGCAATGGGACTTACTGAAAATGCACATGATCTTACTATAGCGCAGAACAAAGCTAAATCAGCATTAACATATACAATTGCGGTGCGTGATAAGGTATTAGAGGCGTACAAAGAAATTATGAATATGCAGATGTAAGCGTATAGAAAGAGTAATTGTAGACTAGGAGACAACCAATGGGTGAGAAAGTAAGAGAGGTTCAGAAGCGTTTACTGGACTTTTGGAATAAATATGATACGAAACAAAAGACAATCATAATTAGTGTTATTGCAGTAGTAATTATTACAATAGCGATTCTGGCTGTAGTATTCAGTCGACCTACATATGTAGATTTGAGAACTTGTGAAAATGTAAACGAAACGTCGCAAGTGAAAGAGTTATTGGAAGCAGAAGGTATAGCTTATCAGATTAAGTCGGATAATCTGACGGTGCAAGTTGAAAAAAGCAGAGCTACAGATGCGGCTTTAGTACTTGGTTCTAATAATATTCCGACTACCGGATATAGTATTGATGATGCGTTGAATGGTGGATTTAGTACGACAGAAAGTGACAAACAGAAAAAGTATAAGCTTTATACGGAGAGTGAACTTGAAAAAGTGCTGGAAAGCATGGATATGGTAAAGAGTGCCAGTGTAAAGATGTATGTACCGGAAGATGATGGAACAATTCTTTCGAAAAAACAGGATACATCTGTTAGTGTAATGTTGGAAACGACCAGTCAGGTGGACGCGGACGCAGCTGGAATTATGGCACGTTTTCTGCAGACTGCTGTGGGCAATGACTCTACGGAAGAGATTACTATCATGGACACTAATGGTAATATGATTTTTTCGGGAGCAGATGCAGCTACAGTTACCGGAAATGCAAGTACACAGTTGTCTGTGAAAGCACAGGCCGAAAATCTGATGAAGGCTGATGTGCAGCAGGCGGTACTTAGTACGAAAATGTATGATAATGTTCAAGTATCACCGAACATTATTATGGATTTTAATGAAAGTAGTGAAACACAGCAGGAATTCTGGGCGCCGGATGGAAGAACAGAAGGAATGATTACACATCAGGATAATTATGAATCAGAAACTACTAACGGAACTTCAGGAATTCCAGGCACAGATTCTAATGATGATGAAACATATGTGATTCAGGATGCTGAAGGGAGTTCTTCTACTGTGACAGATACAAGTACGGATTACTCGCCGAATCAGAAAGTGACGAACACAACACAGACGCCGGGGGCAATTCAGTATGATCAGTCTACTATCTCTTTGGTACTGACAAAGCATATTATTTATAGAGAAGAAGATTTAGAGAATCAGGGGCTTTTGGATGGAACCACTTTTGAACAGTATCAGCAGGAAAATAACCAACCGGTAGCAACAGAAGTAGATGATACTTTTTATACATTAGTTTCAAAAGCTACAGGAATTGATGAAAGTAATATTTCCATTGTAGCATATGATGTACCGATGTTTGTGGAAAAAGATGCTTCCAGCAGAAGCGTTATGGATTATCTGAATATTGTAATTGTAATTCTTATTTTGGGATTGTTGGGATTTGTAGTATACAGGAGTACAAGACCTGTGGAAATTACAGAAGTGGAGCCGGAATTATCCGTAGATCAGCTGTTGCAGGATACTAGAGAAAATCTGGAAGAAATTGACTTTGAAGATAAATCCGAAGCTAGAAAGATGATAGAAAAGTTCGTGGACGAAAAGCCAGATGCAGTTGCTCAGCTGTTGAGAAACTGGCTAAATGAAGATTGGGAGTGATAAAGTATGTCAAAAGATATGGAAATCAATGGTCTTCAAAAAGCGGCAATACTTTTGATTGCTCTTGGACCGGAAAAGTCAGCATCGATATTTAAACATCTAAAGGAAGATGAAATTGAGTCATTGACGTTAGAAATTGCAAATACTAGAAGTATTTCGCCGCAGGTGAAGGAAGATGTGATAAATCAATTTTATGAAGTTTGTCTCGCACAGCAATATATCGCTGAAGGTGGCATTGCATATGCTAAGGATCTATTGGAAAAAGCACTGGGTTCGGAAAAAGCGGTGGATGTTATTAATAAGCTTACTGCGTCTTTGCAGGTGCGTCCCTTTGAATTTGTGCGAAAAACAGATGCAAGTCAGTTGTTGAACTTTATACAGGATGAACACCCTCAGACAATCGCGCTGATTTTGGCGTATCTTCCGTCTGGACAGGCAGCCAGTATTGTGGCATCCCTGCCGCCGGAAAAACAAGCAGACGTTGCAAAACGTATTGCAGTAATGGACAGAACTTCCCCTGATGTTATAAAGGAAGTGGAGAGGGTGCTGGAAAGAAAACTATCTTCTCTAGTAAATCAGGATTATACTATTATTGGTGGAGTGGATGCCATTGTTGATATTTTAAATACGGTTGACAGGGGAACAGAAAAACATATTATGGAAACTCTTGAAATTGATGAGCCAGAACTTGCGGATGAAATCAGACGCAAAATGTTTGTATTCGAAGATATTATGTCCTTGGATGACAGAGCGATTCAGCGTGTACTGAGAGATGTGGACAATAATGATCTGGCTACAGCGCTTAAGGGAGCTAACGAGGAAGTTCAGGGGGTTATCTTCCGAAATATGTCAAAACGTCTTGCAGCAATGATACAGGAAGACATGGAATTTATGGGTCCTGTACGATTAAAAGATGTTGAAGAAGCACAACAGAAGATTGTTAATATTATAAGAAAACTTGAGGATTCAGCAGAAATTGTTATTTCCAGAGGTGGAGGTGACGAAATCATTGTCTAATTTATTGAAGGGCGGTTATATTATCCGCAAGGAAAATTCCAGAGTAATAGATTATAATGATTTAGTTGCTTCAAAGTTAGAAAAGCTTTCGGAAGAGAAAGAATTTGTTTCGGTAAAGGAATTTAAAACGGTGGAGCCTGACGAAGGGGAAAAAGGGTTTGTAGAAGGTTTAAATGCAGATGAATTGGAAGTTATCATGGAGGAGGAACCGGAAGAAAAAGCGCAGCTTTCAGCAGAAGAATTATATGAAGAAGCAAAAAAAGAAGTGGAAAAGCTTTTAGAGGATGCCAGAACAGAGGCGGAAATGATTCGCAATGAAGCTTATGAAATGGCGAGAAAGAAGGGGTACGAGGCTGGATATAATGAGGGTATGAGTGAAGTAGAAGTTAAAAGGCAGGAAGTACAGCAAAAAGAAGAAGAACTATGGGCAGATTATAATACAAAAGTAGAGGAATTAGAACCGCTGATGGTGGAAAAAGTTGCAGACTTAATGGAGTATGTGTTCCGCGTTCAGTTTTCGACTTCTAGAGCGATGATAATGCATATTCTTTCCGGTGCCATTGGTAAAATTAATAATAGCAAAGAATTTATTGTCCATGTATCTCATGAAGATGTGGCAGTGGTAAAGGCAAACCATGACAAAATTCTGGCTATGGTACCAAATGCAGTATCTGTAGAAGTGGCCGAGGATCCGGCTCTTGTAAAGAATCAATGTTTGATAGAAACAGATGGCGGTGTGTATGACTGTAGTTTGGATGTTCAAATGGAAAAACTGATTAAGTCTATTAAGACTTTGTCCTATACACCTAAACCATAAGATGATAATGAGGAAAGAGAGAAACGGCTGTTATGTTCAATTTGGAAAAATACGATATATTAAAAGAAAAAACGTATTTTAAAAAACTGGGAAAAGTAGTTAAAATTGTAGGATTAACAATTGAATCAGTTGGACCGGATGCAAAACTCAACGATATGTGTATGATAATGTCTGGAGATAATAATGAGCACACTATCATGGCAGAAGTTGTTGGCTTTCGCGATAACAGGGTTTTGCTGATGCCGTATGATAATGTGGAAGGTGTAGGAATTGGCTGCGTCGTTGAAAACCTTGGACATCCTCTTGTCGTTCCGGTAGGAGAAGAATTGTTGGGAAAAACGTTGGACGGTTTGGGGAGAACTCTCGATGGAGAAGAAATACAGGCGAGTATTTATTATCCTATTGAAGCAATGCCACCGGATCCGATGGAAAGAGAGATCATAAAGGAAGTGTTGCCGTTGGGAGTAAAGGCTGTGGATGGTCTGATCACCGTGGGAAAAGGACAGAGAATTGGGATTTTTGCAGGTAGTGGTGTTGGCAAGAGTACATTGCTGGGTATGTTTGCCAGAAATACGAAGGCAGATATTAATGTAATAGCTTTGATTGGAGAACGAGGCAGGGAAGTAAGAGAATTTATTGAACGGGATTTAGGAGAGGAAGGAATGAAACGTTCCGTTGTAGTGGTTGCTACCTCGGATAAACCTGCGCTTATTCGAAACAAGGCGGCAAAAACAGCTACGGCCATTGCGGAATACTTTAGAACGCAAGGAAAAGATGTCTTGCTTATGATGGATTCATTGACACGTTTTTCAATGGCACAGCGGGAAATTGGACTGGCTTCAGGGGAACCGCCGGTGACTAGAGGGTATCCGCCTAGTGTATACTCAGAGATGCCAAAACTCTTAGAGAGAGCCGGAACAGCAGAAAAAGGTTCTATTACAGGATTATATACTGTTTTGGTAGATGGTGATGATTTTAATGAACCGATTACAGATACAGCAAGAAGTATTTTAGATGGTCATATTATGCTTTCTAGAAAGCTGGCACATAAAAACCATTATCCGGCAATAGATGTATTGCAGAGTATTTCTCGTGTTATGAGTCAAATTGCTACAAAAGAACATAAACAGATGGCAGGAAAACTTAAAAATACGTTGTCTACTTATAATGAGGCGGAGGATTTGATTAACATTGGGGCATATAAAGAAGGTTCTAACAAAAATATTGATTATGCGGTAAGTAAAATTGATGCAGTCAATGAGTTTTTGTGTCAAGATGTAGATGATAAATACAATTTTGAGGAAATTTTAATGCAGTTAAATGCCATTTTTGCAGATTAAGGTGATGGGGTATGTCAAAGTTTACATATAAAATGCAGAACATATTAGATATTAAATTTAAGTTGGAAAATCAGGCGAAAACAGCTTTTGCCAATGCTGTGGCAAAAGTGGATGAAGAAAAGGAAAAGCTTGAAATACTTAAGAAAAAAAAAGCGGGATATGAGGAAAAATATCGAGAAATTTTAAACGGAAAACTAGATATCCGGGAATTGAATTTTTGTTTGCAGGGAATCGAACAAGTAAAGGATGCAATGAAACAGCAGATTGTTGCAATACATGTGGCAGAAAAGAATCTTGAGCTGGCGCGAGAGCGGCTTCAAGAGGTTATGCAGGAAAGAAAAACACATGAAAAATTAAAAGAATATGCTTTTGATGAATTTGTAAAAGAAGAAAATGCAGAAGAAAGCAAAGCGGTAGATGAGCTAGTAAGTTATAATTTTGGTAAAGTGGCAGGTGAATAGAAATGACAGAAGAATTAGAAAATTCAGAAGTATTACGGGAAACCCCAAAAGGAAAAAAGGAAAAGAAGAAAAAGGATAGAAGGAAAAATACTGCCGCTGACAGTGAATTTGAATTAGAAGAAAAAGGCGGCGGTGGACTATCTACTGTAATTGTGACGATAGCAATTGTTGTTATTTGGTTGGCGGTATTTGCTATCTTGATTAAATGGGATGTGGGAAATTTTGGCTCATCCGTTCTGTATCCAGTATTGAAGGATGTGCCGGTGATCAACATGATACTTCCGGATGTGGAGGAAACCACAGAACAGGAAGGAAACCAGTATGGTTATGCAACATTGGCTGAGGCTGTGGCGGAAATCAAGCGTCTAGAGAGTGAATTAGAAGAAAGTAAAATGGCTAATTCAGCAGATGATGAAGTGGTTCAGGAATTAAGCGCAGAAATCGAACGCTTAAAGAAATTTGAAGAAAATCAGGTGCAGTTTGAGAAAACAAAAACACAATTTTACGAAGAAGTAGTATTTAATGATAATGCGCCTGATATAGAGAATTATCAGCAGTATTATGAGTCGATCGAGCCTGAACAGGCAGCAGAATTGTATAAACAGGTGGTACAGCAGGAAACTTATGATGCCCAGGTAGAAGAATATGCGAAAGCATATGGAGAAATGAAACCTGCGCAGGCTGCAGGCATTTTTGAAGCAATGACAGACGATCTGCAGTTAGCAGCATCGATACTTGAAAATATCGATGCCACACAGCGAGGTAAAATTCTAGGAGCCATGGACCCGGAAATTGCGGCTAGAATCACAAAGATTATGGAACCTTAGAATTTTACATAAATAAAAAATAATAAGAAAGGAGGAGAACTATGGCAGGAGCAAACATGAATACAGCGTTATCCTTTGTGAATGGTACTGTTCAGACGCAGCAGAATGCATTTGCACAAAATCTTGGCTGTGCAGTATCTTCAGATGAATCGAGTACAGGTTTTGAAACATATATGAAAACCAGTGTGGCGGCATCAGAAGAACAGACAAACTACAGAAATGCAGAAAAAACTGCTGGAACTGTGGAAAGAGTCAAGTACAGTGGAACTATTTCAGAAGAAACAGTTGCACATCAAAAGCAGAAAGCAGAAACACAGGGAGAAGCAAAGGATATACTAAGCGCAGACGGAACAGAAAAGCCGGATCGATCAGCAAATACGGAATTTTCTCAAAAAATGCAAGAATTTTCGGGAGAATCAGATGAAACTGTTGGATTGCCAGAAAATTTAAAAGAAGTGTTAGCAGAAATTGAAGAACAGTTGAAGCAGAAGATTTTAGAAGGATTTGATATTACAGACGATGAATTGAAAGAGGCGCTGGAAGTACTTTCCATTAATATTTATGATTTACTTCAGACAGATAATTTGAAGGAATTGGCAGTTTATATAAGCGGCGAAGAAAGTCTCGTGTCTTTAGTCACAAATGAAGATATGTATCAAGCATACAAAGAAGCTATGACTGGCATGAAAGAAATCGGAAATGTACTGAGAGATAAGCTTTCTTTAACTCCGGAAGAGTTACAGGAAATAATGAATCAACTAAAGAGCATTACATTGGAAAATCAGTCCAAAGCTGTGGATCCTGTAAATACGGGGGAGATTCTTAGTCAACAAGTAATCACAGAAAATGCAGAACAGTCAGATGCATCGGCAAAGTCGGCGGGAGAAGCCAAGCAGCCTGAAATTTTGGTTGAGGTTTCAAAAGCAATGGAGACAGCAGAAAAAGAAAATGCGGGTGAAAAAGCAGTTTTTCAGGAAAATAGCAGTATTCAGCTTGAGGGAAAAGAGGCGAAAACAACCACAGAAGATTCTGCAGGACATCAGCAAAAAGATTTTGCGTCAGCTTCTGACGGAGCAGAAAAGAAAACTGCGGCAAACAGCCAGGAAAACTCAGCGGTTCAGACAAATACCAGCTATTCTACTGTGGTGAGTGAAAATCAGATTCGGACAGTAGCAAAAACACAGCAGACAAATTTTGAGGGGATTGTAAGGCAGATTGTGGAACAGATCAAGGTAGAAATTAAACCTGATGTATCTTCAATGGAATTACATTTAACTCCTGAAAATCTTGGAAAAGTAAATTTGCATGTGACTTCCAAAGAAGGTGCTATTACGGCACAGCTTTTTGTTCAAAATGAAACTGTGAAAGCTATGATTGAAGGGCAACTTATGGCTCTTCGCGAAGCTATGAATGAACAGGGAGTTAAAGTGGAAGCAGTGGAAGTTGCTGTGGAAGCAGAACAGTTTGGCAGAAGTTTAGAACAAAATTCTGAACAGCAGAGAGAGGAAGCACAAAAGCAAGGGAAATTATACCGTCACAGAGACATTAATCTGTTGGCTGGACTGGATGAGGAGTCCATGAATGAGGAGGAACTGTTAAGAGTTCACATTATGCGTGAAAGCGGAAATAGTGTGGACATGAATGTATAAAAGGAGATGAGCATATGGCAATTGCAGTATCCGTTGTAGATGGAGTAATTCAGGAAACAGCATCATCCGGAAGTTCTATATCAAATTCTACTGATTCTGGAAGTACACTTGGAAAAGATGCATTTTTACAGTTATTGGTGACACAGATGAAATATCAAGATCCGCTTAGTCCGCAGGACAACTCGGAATACATAGCCCAGTTGGCAACATTCTCACAGCTGGAAGAATTGCAGAATATGTCGAATACAATACAAATATCACAGGCATCGGCTTTGACAGGGGAAACTGTTATTATGAAGACAAAGTCTTCTGTGACGGGTGAACTTATGTATGTAACTGGTACTGTGGATTATGTGGTAATTGAAAGTAATAAGGCATATCTTTGCATCAATGGTGGGAAGTATTCCATTGAAGATTTAGACACAGTGATCGATGCGGATTATTGGGAGAAATACAAGGAATCTATATTAAACGGCGGTACGGATGGTGCAGAGGGTAGTGACTCCACTACTGGCAGTGGTTCTACAGAGGAAACAGATCCAGATAAACCGGGAGATGATTCCACAAACGAAGATGATTCTACAAACGAAGACGATTCTAAAGATACAATTTAAAAACAAAAGAATTATCAGAAAGTGCAGGGAAGCGGATTTTTCCATGGAGAGGAAGATGTAGAATGAAGATTAACAATCAATTTTCATCTATTGAACAGATTACAAGCCAGTATTTAAACAAAAAAGCGGCAACAGTCGAAGCAGCAGACCAGAATATTTCCTTTTCAGAAGTGTTGAAAAGCAAGCAGACAGAGGCTGATACAGAATTAAAATTTTCAAAACATGCAGCCAGCCGTTTAGCCGATAGGCAGATTGATCTGACACAAGAGCAGATGAAACGTCTTGAGGACGGAACAAAGAAAGCTTCTGAAAAAGGCATTCAGGAATCGCTGGTATTGATAGATCAACTGGCATTTATTGTAAGTGTAAAGAACAATACAGTAATCACAGCAATGGATCAAAAAGAAACGAATCATAACATATTTACAAACATTGATGGCGCCGTAATTATGTAACCGGACCGTTATGGAGGTTATTGTTTTCGAATGACAGAGAAAGCAGTTGGCGCAATGAGGATTAGGAGGGTATATCACTATGATGAGAGCATTATATTCTGGTGTATCAGGATTAAAAACACACCAGACAAAAATGGATGTAATTGGTAATAATATTGCAAATGTAAATACAGTTGCATATAAGGCAAGCAGTATGAGTTTTCAGGAGTTAATGTATCAGACCACATCATCTGCTTCAGGTGCAGATGCAACCACAGGACGTGGAGGTGTTAATGCAAATCAGATTGGTTTGGGTGTTACTACAGGAGCAATTTCTAATACTATCACAACTCAGGGAGCTACACAGACTACAAATGATCCATTTGATTTAAGTATTCAGGGAAACAGCTTTTTCATTGTAAATAACGGTTCTGAAAACTATTATACAAGAGCCGGTGCATTTTATGTGGATGGTGCGGGAAACCTTGCAATGAAGACCACAGGTTATAATGTTATGGGCTGGGCAGCAGATGAAAATGGAAATTTGGCAGATGATATTACCGCATTGAAAATCATGTCAGCGGAAAATCAGACTTCCAGTCCGGAGGCTACAGAGTGGGCAAGAATCACAGGTATTCTTGATAAAAACGGTTCTAAATTAAACAATGAAGGACAAAGCATTTCATTACAGGTGTATGATGACTTGGGATATTCTTATACATGTAAATTCAGAATCATGCCGGTGCAGGATAATCAGGGAAACAATATTGACGGTTCTTATACAATTGCGTTGGAAAACATTTTAGATTCCAACGGTGATACATTAGGAGCAAATAATTATTTGCAAGTGGCAGGTACAGTTGCTGCTTTGGACGATATCACTTTTGGTGACACTATAGTAGACCAGCAGGATTATAGTATTACAACAAGTATCACAAATGCGAACACGTCAAATCCGGTGACTACCTATATTGTAAAGGATCATGATGGAACAACAAAGAATTTTACTGACAAAACGGAAGCTATTGCATATTACAATCAACTTACAGGGTTAGAAGTTCAGGTGGATGATCTTGGCGACAATGATGGCGCTGTATTAGAAAGCAGTTTTGATGTTTATGGTTTTGCGTTAAATTATGACGTTTCAAATGGTTCGTTAACGAGTATTGGCGGGAATGAAACTGAGGTAGTAATGAATCTTAATAATGTAAAAGCAAGTATGAAAGCTGTAACAATTGATTTTTCCGGTTCTTCCAATGTTGCTAACGGTGGAGTTGCAACTATTGAAGGCGTAGCGGGAGATGCAGATGGAAATATGGCAGGTAAGAAAGTGGGTACAATGTCTTCAATTTCCATTGATGGTAATGGTTATATCACAGCTACTTATGATAATGGTAATTCCAGAACATTAGGATTAATTGCTGTTGCGAATTTTTCTAATGCGTCCGGTTTGGAAAAGCAGGGTGAAAATTTGTATTCAGCATCTTTGAATTCCGGTGAAGCTTCTATTGGTGAAATAGCAGCTCAGGGTGAAAAAATGACAAATGGTACTTTGGAAATGTCAAATGTTGATTTATCCACAGAGTTTACTGAAATGATCACAACTCAGAGAGGTTTCCAGGCTAATAGCAGAATTATTACCACATCTGATACTCTTTTAGAAGAATTAGTAAATCTTAAGAGATAATTTTAAATGACGGGCGGCATATGCCGCCTGTCCGTAAAGAGGGAGAGATATGATAGAAGTAACAAAACTTAATGGTAAAAAGCTTATTGTAAATGCCGAGTTGATTGAAACAATTGAGGAAACACCTGACACGGTAATTTCTTTTGTGACAGGGAAAAAAATAATTGTAAAAGAAAGTAGACAAGAAGTCAAAAATTTAGTAATATTATATAAAAAGGATCTTTTAATTAGGCGGAAAAATCAGTAAATTGTTACTATTATATAAATAAAAATTGTTATTGAGGTAAAGAGAAAATACGATTAGGAGTGGGTGAGTAAATGGATTTAGCTACATTGATAGGCTTGATAGCCGGTATGGCGTTGATGATATTTGGTATTGTATCGGGAGATCAGGGGGTATCAGCGCTTGGAAACTTTTATGACTTTGCATCAGTGTTGATAACTTTTGGAGGTTCTTTTATGGCAGTGCTTGTCAGCTGCAGTATGAAGGATTTTATAGAAGGTTTAAAAAGTATAAGGATGACTTTTAAGCCGCCACAGTTAGATGAAGCTGCAACCATTAAGACGGTAATGGATTTATCTAATATAGCACGTAAAGAAGGACTGCTTGCATTGGAAGAAGCTGCAAATAATCTGGAAGATGAATTCTTAAAAAAAGGCGTTCTTCTTGTAGTGGACGGTACAGACCCAGAGCTGGTACGAGTTATTATGGAAACAGAGCTTGATTGTATGGAGAGCAGACATAAAAAGAATATGACATTTTGGGATAATATTGCTTCCATGGGTCCTGCATGGGGTATGATTGGTACGTTGATCGGTTTGGTTAACATGTTAAAGAAGCTGGATGATCCGTCTTCTATCGGACCTGCTATGGCAACAGCTTTGATTACAACATTTTATGGTTCCGTGTTGGCAAACTGGCTTGCAACGCCTGCATCTAATAAATTGAAGGTTAATCATGAGGAAGAATACCGAGTAAAAGTAGTTATTATTGAAGGGCTTTTATCCATTCAGGCAGGAGAAAATCCAAGAGTAATCGGTGAAAAACTGAAATCATTCCTGTCACCGGCACAGCGAGTGGCCTTTGAACAGGAGGAAGGTGGAGGTGAAGCTGATGGCTAAGAAGCGACAGGAGGATCCACCAAAAGGGCTGGCACCATGGATGGCAACCTTCAGCGATCTGATGAATCTTTTGCTGTGCTTCTTTGTGCTTCTATTCTCTATGTCTACTGTTGATGCAGAAAAGTTTGAACAGTTGGCAGCATCCTTGGCAAGCAGTTTTAGCATATTGCCAAATGGGGCTTCAGCTATAGGTGATGGCGTTTTGGTATCCAACGGAGTGAGTCAGTTAAATGAACTTGCAGAGTATGTGAATAATATGGGATATGAAGCAGAAGAGCAAGAAGAGAGTGATGCAATAGAAGAAGTGAAGAAGGAACAGCTTGCAGAAACAGAAAAAATTGCAGAACAGGTACAAGAACTGGTAGAAGCGAACAATATGGCAGAACAAGTAAATGTTGAGTTTAATGGACAATATGTATCTATTACTTTAAATGGGGCATTACTATTTGATTCTGGAAGTGCAGAAATCAAAGAAGAGTCAAAACCTATATTAGATAAGGTGGCAATGATTCTTACAAAATATAAAGACCATATCATAGAAATTGAGGGTCATACGGATAACGTACCTATCCATACGGCAAAATACAAAGATAATAATGAACTATCAAGTTTTCGGGCTCTGTCAGTGTTTAATTATTTATTGGAGGTATCTGATTTGGATCCTGCAACGTTAAAGCATACGGGACGCGGTGAATATGTTCCGGCAGCAGATAATTCAACAGCAGAGGGCAGAATGAGAAATAGACGAGTAGAAATTAAAATTTACAGTAATTTACTGGATGATTAAAGGGGGATTGTGAGTTATGAAGAAAAATTTATTTAGTATTTTAATTTTGGCACTTGTGCTTGTAAATCTTGTGTTGAATGTAGTTATGATATTTAGTGTTTTTCCAGCAGCGAAGAAAACTAATAATCTGATAACACAGATTTGCAGTATTTTAGATATTGAACTAACACCAGATGAAGGAGAAACCCAGAAGGTATCGATGGACAAACTGGCAGTGTATGAACTTTCTGAAGGTGCCACCATGACTATGAATTTTAAAAGTGGCGAAGACGGAAAGGCACATTATCTTGTGACAGCTGTAAGCATTTCCATGAATACAGAAAGTGATGGTTATAAAAAATATGGCGAAACAATTTCTGAAAAAGAAAGTATTATAAAAGGTGAAATCAGCAATATAGTATCAACTTACACTATGGAAGAATATCAGGTAGATGCAGCCGGTATCCGTTCAGAAATTGTGAAAAGTCTTCAGGAAATGTTTGAATCAGACTTTATTGTTGATGTAACATTCAGTGAACCAATCTACCAATAATTCGCAAAGCTTAAAGAAAGTCACGGAGGTGGTGAACAGATGAGTGATATATTGTCTCAGGAAGAAATAGATAATCTAATGAAAGCGCTGAGCAGTGGCGAGTTAGATGTAGATGATATGAAAGATACTAAGGAGAAGCAGGTCAAGGATTATGATTTTGCTAGACCTGCCAAATTTTCAAAGGAACATCTTAGAACTCTTGAGATTATTTTTGAACATTACGGAAGATTGTTGGCAACGAATCTTCCAGTATATTTAAGAAAAAACGTTCAGGTAGAAGTTATGAACTCAGAAGCATTGACTTATTCTGAATTTTCCAATGCGTTGTCAAATCCGGTGGTGTTAGGAATTACTAATTTTTCGCCATTGCCGGGAAGTATAGTATTGGAACTTGCTCCAAATCTTGCATATGCAATGATTGACCGAATGTTAGGCGGGCAAGGTATGCCATTGGAAAAGGCAAGAGAGTTTTCTGAAATAGAATTAGCTATTATGGAAAGGGTATTTAATACCTGTGTAGAGCTGTTAAGAGTTCCATGGGAAAATGTAGTAGAAATTTCGCCTCGGCTGGAAAGGATTGAAACCAATTCTCAGTTTGCACAGATTATTTCGCCAAGTGAAATGATAGCTTTGGTAACATTAAGTATTACCATCGGGGATGTGGATGGATTGATGAATATCTGTCTCCCGTTTATGTGTTTAGAGGATATTATAGATAAATTGAACACCAAGTATTGGTTCTCAACTATGCAGGATAAGGAAGACGGAAGCTATGAAGAAGCGATTGAAATGCTTATTTCCAAAGCAAATGTTCCAGTCAAAGCCTTGCTTGGAAAGAGTTCAATTTCTGTTAGTGATTTTGCAAGTATACAAGTTGGTGATGTGATTCGTTTGGATACAAAGGTGGAAGACGAATTGAGTGTATATGTGGGTAATATCAGGAAGTTTACGGCATTACCAGGTTCTACTGGCGATAAATATGCTGTTAGAATTACATCAGTCATAAGAGAGGAGCAGTGAGTTTATGGAGGGAATGTTATCGCAGGAAGAAATAAACGCCTTACTTAATGGTGGTGCTGATAACACAGACTCTGGAAATGATAGTGAAGTTGAAGAGTTGTTGACAGAGGAAGAAAAGGACGCGGTTGGAGAAATTTCTAATATCAGTATGGGTACTGCGGCTACAACGTTGTATTCTCTGGTAAATCAGAGAGTTACAATTACTACGCCGACTGTGTCCTGCACTACATGGGAAAAAGTAGCACAGGATTATGATAGACCATGTGTATTCATTCAGCTTTCATATAAAGAAGGGTTGGATGGCAAAAATATTTTGATATTGAAAGATCAAGATGTTAAGATAATTGCCGATTTAATGATGGGCGGAGACGGTACAAATACAGACGGAGAACTGGGTGAGTTGCATCTCAGTGCCATTAGTGAAGCTATGAATCAGATGATGGGATCATCGGCCACATCACTGTCTAATATGCTAAATATGATGATCGATATCAGTCCGCCAATAGCTAGTCTAGTTGATTTAAATGATAATTTTGACGAGGATGCTGTGGCGGGGTTTCTGAAGGGAACATTTGTAAAAGTGGCATTTAAAATGGAAATTGGTGATTTGGTAGATAGCACCATCATGCAGTTATATCCGGTTGAATTTGCAAAGAAATTGTATGAAACCTTTATAGCGGGCACCCTTGACATGGGGGTGGGCTCTTCCAATCAGGAACCGGCACCACAGGCAACACCGATACAGCAGGAACAGATCCAGCAACAGCAGACTACGCCTCAAATGGATATGAATATGGCGGCGCAGGGAATGCAGATGCAAGGAATGCCAATGCAGGGAATGCAGATGCAAGGAGTACCAATGCAGGGAATGCAGATGCAAGGAGTACCAATGCAGGGAATGCAGATGCAAGGAGTACCAATGCAAGGAATGCCAATGCAGAATGTTAATATACAGCCTGCACAGTTCCAGCCTTTTGCTAATAATATTGGTATGCTCAATCAGCAGGAAAATATTGATTTAATTATGGATGTTCCATTAGATGTTACAGTAGAGTTAGGACGTACATCAAAATCCATTCATGACATATTAGAGTTTGCACCAGGTACCATTATTGAATTAAACAAGATAGCAGGGGAACCTATTGATGTGCTTGTTAACGGCAAGTATGTTGCAAAGGGTGAAGTTGTTGTAATTGAGGAAAGTTTTGGTATTAGAATTACAGAGATTATTCATTGATGATACTGAGGAAATAATATAACAATAGGAGTGAAAAAGTATGGCAAAAAATATTTTAATTTGTGATGATGCAGCGTTTATGAGAATGATGATTAAAGATATCCTTTCAAAGAATGGATATAATGTGGTAGGGGAAGCAGAAAATGGAGCAAAAGCAGTTGAGAAGTATAATGAATTAAAGCCTGATTTAGTATTAATGGATATTACTATGCCGGAAATGGATGGAATTCAAGCGTTGAAGAAAATTAAAGAAGGCGATGCAGGAGCAACGGTAATTATGTGTTCTGCAATGGGACAGCAGGCAATGGTGATTGAGTCTATTCAGTCTGGGGCAAAAGATTTTATTGTAAAGCCATTTCAGGCAGACCGTGTGCTAGAAGCAGTGAAGAAGGTTATTGGATAAATGAATGTATTGATGACAAGCTACTCTCGATTGAGTAGCTTTGCACAGTTAATTACACTGTTAATTGTGTTTATTTTCGTATTGGCACTTACTTTTTATGCTACCAAATGGATGGCAAAAATACAGAAGAGCCAATTTAAAAATTCTAATATAGAGGTGATTGAGACCTTTCGACTAAGCAATACTAAGTACATTCAGATTGTAAAGCTGGGTGAAAAATATGTTGCAATTGCAGTAGGGAAGGACACTGTGACTTTTCTTGCTGAATTAGAAGAGTCACAATTAGATTTGACTAAGACAGTGGAAGGGACAAATACATTAGAATTTCAGGAAATATTAAAAAAAGTAAAAGACTTGAACAGAAAGAAGTAAGCGGGCAGGTAACATGATGAAAAAGGTAATAAAAAAGAAAACAGTAATCCGTTTACTGGTTTTTCTATGGGTTATGGTAATGGCAGGTTTTCAGATGAATCCTGTTTCAGTGAAGGCAGCAGCTACTACGAGTACTGCAGGTGGTACAACGAGTACAAGTGAAACAACAAGTGCAGATGGAACAAGTAGTTCTGAACAGACGGCAAATGATTTGAATCTAGGAAGTGATTTAACTATTTCCTACAGCAATGGCAATGGTGAGTTTTCGAGTACAATACAGATTCTTCTTGTGCTTACTTTGATTTCCGTGGCACCGTTTTTGCTGATTATGCTGACTTCCTTTACAAGAATTATTATTGTACTTCATTTCACAAGGGCTGCTTTGAATACTCAGACGGCACCCCCGAATCAGGTACTTATTGGTTTGGCTGTGTTCCTTACTATTTTTATTATGAGTCCGATTTTTAATCAGATTAACGAAGAAGCGATTCAGCCTTTTAATGATGGTGAGATGACACAGGAAGAAGCAATAGAAGCGGGAATGCAGCCGTTGCGGGAATTCATGTATGGACAGACACAGCGAAAAGATGTGCAGTTATTTATGGATATTTCCGGTGAAATAGACAATGTGGAAAATCCGAATGAATTTACAGAAGATGATGTTCCTACATATGTGCTTGTTCCAAGCTTTATTATAAGCGAATTAAGGACGGCTTTTATTATAGGATTTATAATTTATATTCCATTTATTATAATTGATATGGTTGTTGCGTCTACCCTTATGTCCATGGGAATGATGATGCTTCCGCCGACTACGATATCTCTGCCATTTAAGATATTATTGTTTGTATTGGCAGATGGCTGGAACTTGGTGATTGGCAGTCTGGTTAAGACGTTTTATTAGCGTAAAAAGGAGTGTAAACAGTGACGGTAGATGTTGTTGTGGATATTGCAAAAGCCACACTTTGGAACATTATAATTACATCAGCACCTGTTCTGCTGATTTCATTAGTTGTGGGGCTGATTATCAGCATTTTTCAGACGGCTACGTCAATACAGGAACAAACGTTGACCTTTGTTCCGAAGATTTTGGCGATTTTTTTATCCTTAATGCTTTTAGGAGGCTGGATGTTAAATAGCATGTCAGATTTTATGATACAGCTCTGGTCAGATTTTAGCATATATATAGGTTAAACCAATGGTAAATATTAGTTTTACATTACAGGATTTTGAATATTTTTTCTTGATTCTTGTACGAATGTCTGCTTTTATTGCAGTTGCACCGTATTTTTCCATGTCGCAGGTTCCGGCAAAAGTTAAAGCAGGTATTGCTCTTTCGGTATCTATGTTGTTGTGGTTTATGGTGCCTCAAGGAACAATTGTCTATGAAACGGTTATTGATTATGCTATTATTGTGCTTAAAGAGGCAGTAGTAGGTTTGTTGATTGGATTTGCGGCAAATATTTGTAATTACATTATTTTGTTCGCAGGCAGAATTATTGACATGGATATGGGATTTGCCATGGTAGATGTTTTTGATCCGGTAACAAAGGAACAGGTTAGTATTTCCGGAACATTGTATAATTATTTGGTTCTGCTGTGTCTTCTATGCAGCGGCATGCATACATATGTGTTGCGTGCATTAATTGATTCCTATCAGTTAATACCCCTCAATGAAGCGGTATTTAACATAAATGGAATATATCAGGGAATGTTAGAGTTTTTAAGCGATTATGTAATTATTGGTTTTCGAATCTATCTTCCTATTTTTATGGCGCTTATGGTGCTTAATGTAGTACTTGGTGTCTTGGCAAAGGTTGCACCGCAGATGAATATGTTTGTTGTGGGTATACAGTTAAAGATACTTACAGGACTTGCTGTTATGTTTGTGACAGTTTATTTGCTGCCAAGCATTTCCAATTTTATATTTAGTGAAACAAAGAAAATGTTGGTGACATTCATTGAGAATATGTATTGATACTACAAACAAAACAAAACAGAGGAAAGGTAATTCCCTGTATATAGAGATAAATCTGCAGTTCTTTGCTGGCGGTGATGATAAGACGGAACCAGCCACACCTAAGAAGTTAGAAGATGCCAGAAAAGAAGGTCAGGTTTCTAAAAGTAGAGAAGTCGGTATGGGTTTATCTCTTTTGGGACTGTTTGTTACGCTGAAGGTTTATATTGGAACTTTGGGAGGGCAGTTCATCGAACTGTTTCAAAGGATTTATGTTAGAATACCCGAGTTTGTTGGCTCAGAAGGAACCTATGATACAATAGCCTTTTCAGCATTGCTTATGGATAATATTGTGGACATGATAATCATAATAGCACCATTTCTGGCAGTTGGCTTTATGATAGCATTTGTGGCAGATTTAATTCAGGTGAAATGGAAGTTCACAGCCAAGCCGCTTATGCCTAAATTTAGTAAAATGGATCCCATTAAGGGAATGAAGAAAATTATTTCACTCCAGTCACTATTTGAACTGGTTAAGGCTGTATTGAAAGTGATTTTTGTTTCTTATCTGGCGATTAATACGGTAAAGGACAAATTGCGTTTGATGTATTCATTGTATGATATTTCTCTGCCATCTGCACTAGCAGCTGTTGGTGATGTGGTTATTGATCTTGGAATTAAAATCAGCGCATGGTATATGATCATTGCAGTCGTAGATTTTGCTTATCAGAAAATAAAATTTAAAAAGGACATGAAAATGTCTAAGCAGGAAGTGAAAGATGAATATAAAAATGCGGAAGGTGACCCAAAAGTTAAGTCACAACAGAAACAGAGAATGAGACAGGCATCCCAAAGACGTATGATGCAGTCCGTACCTACCGCTGATGTTGTTATTACAAACCCCACTCACTTTGCAGTTGCACTGAAATATGAAGCAGATTCGGGACGGGCACCGATCGTAGTTGCAAAGGGTGAGGACTTTTTGGCTAAGAGGATAAAGGAAATTGCAAAAGAAAGTAAAGTAGAAATTGTGGAGAATAAGCCATTGGCAAGAATGCTTTACCATAATGTAGAACTAGGAAAGGAAATTCCGCCAGAATTATATCAGGCGGTGGCAGAAGTACTCGCTTTTGTATATGGACTTAAGAATAAATAAGAGAAAAGACATTTTGATAACTTTCTGTCGTTACGAATAATTTATGGAGTATGTAAATTGAGAGAGGAATGGAGGTAGAGGAAGGTGAAAATGAAAAAGGCAGATATCGGCATAGGTTTGTATTTGTTAGCGGCCTTTGTATTCTTTATTATTTCGATACCTTCTGGAGTATTAGATGTTTTGCTGGCATTTAACATTGCTATAGCATTGGTAATATTATTTCAGTGTTTGTATGTGAAGGAAGTATTGGATATGTCTTTTTTCCCTTCACTGTTGTTATTTACAACAATTTTTAGAATATCGTTGAATGTTTCATCTACAAAGTTGATTTTAGGTACTGGTGACGCTGGAGTTGTAATTGAAACTTTTGGTGAATTTGTAGGTGGAAACAATCTTATCATAGGTGTTATTATCTATTTTATTTTGATTTTGATTCAGTTTATGGTGATCAATAAAGGTTCTGAGCGTGTGGCTGAAGTAACAGCGCGATTTACTTTGGACGCTATGCCGGGTAAGCAGATGGCGATTGATGCCGACTTAAATACTGGGGCAATCAGTGATGAAGAAGCAAAAAGACGAAGAGAAAAGCTGCAGAAAGAATCAAGTTTCTTTGGTTCCATGGATGGTGCAGTAAAGTATGTAAAAGGTGATGCCATTGCTGGATTGATTATTACAGCCATTAATGTGGTTGGTGGTATTGTTATGGGTGTACTTTACCGTGATATGGAGATTTCAGATGCGTTACAGCAGTATGTAATTCTTACCATTGGTGATGGTCTGGTATCTCAGATTCCAGCTTTGCTGATTTCTTTATCTACAGGTCTTTTAGTAACCAAAGGATCTGATGACAGAGAAGTTGGAGATGCTATGCTGTCACAGCTGTTCGGCACTCCGAAGGTAATGTATATAGTGGGGGCTGCCATGTGTTTATTGGCAATTTCTACACCACTCCCGACTTTTGTTTTTCTTGCATTTGGTGTGGGATTTATAGTAATCGGTTATAAATACCAGAATAAGCAGGAAGTTGCAGCTATTGAAAGCGAAGTGGAGACGGCAGATTCTGATGCAGAAGAAATACGTCGTCCGGAAAATGTGGTATCTTTATTACAAGTTGATCCTATTGAACTGGAATTTGGATATGGAATTATTCCGCTGGCAGATGTGAATCAAGGAGGTGACTTATTAGACCGAGTGGTTATGATAAGACGTCAAATTGCTTTAGAACTTGGTACGGTAGTTCCCATTATTCGTTTGCGGGATAATATTCAGTTGAATCCTAATCAGTATATTATTAAGATTAAAGGGATTCAGCTGAGTGAAGGAGAAATCCTGTTTGACCATTATATGGCAATGAATCCCGGATATGTGGAAGAAGAAATTACAGGTATTCCGACTTTTGAGCCCTCCTTCCATTTGCCGGCTATTTGGATAACAGAAAGTCAGAGAGAGAGAGCAGAAAGTCTGGGATATACAGTGGTTGACCCACCGTCAATTATTGCTACACATTTAACAGAAGTAATCAGAAAACATATTGATGAACTTCTCACAAGACAGGATGTGCAGCAGTTGGTTGATAATTTGAAAGAGAATAATCCAGCATTGGTGGACGAGCTGGTTCCGAAACTTTTGGGAATTGGAGAGATTCAGAAAGTATTGCAGAATCTTTTAAGAGAAGGAATATCTATTAGGGATTTGCTTACAATATGTGAAACACTGGCAGATCATGCAACAGCAACCAGAGATACAGATGTATTGACGGAATATGTAAGACAGAATTTAAAGAGAGCCATTTCTTCTAAATATTTTTCAGCAAATGAAGCTACCAGTGTGGTGACACTGGATCCAAAAATAGAGCAGGAAATAATGAATTCGGTAAAACAGACAGAGCAGGGAGCATACCTGACATTGGAACCGGAAAAGACAAAGAATATTATTAATTCTGTTCAGGAAGAAGTGAATAAATTAGAAAATTTAGGAAAGAACCCTATCGTTATTACTTCACCTATTGTAAGAATGTATTTTAAGAAGCTTACAGAAGATTATTTTAATGATTTGGTGGTTGTTTCATACAATGAAATTGAATCAAATGTAGAATTACAGTCAGTTGGGATGGTGACAGGTTAAAATGGTAATTAAGAAATTTCAGGCATCTTCGGAGAGTGAAGCCATGATGCAGGTGAAAGAAGAAATGGGCAGCGAGGCTGTCATTATGAATATAAAAAAGACAAAGCACAAGGGTGTCATGAAATTATTTAAACCTATGGTTGTAGAAGTAACAGCTGCTTTAGAAGAAGCAAATGATGTTCCAATTATTCCTAAGAAGCAGGAAGGGATAGAATTAACGGCAGATGAGCCGATAAAATTTACAATGGAAACAAAAATGCCTCTAGAGGAAAACTTGGAATCACAGGAAAAAATACAGTTGGTAGCGACGAAAAATGAGACTGCAATAGAGGAAAAGTTGGATAACCTGCAGAATTTATTGGAAAAACAGATGGGAAAAGAAAGTGTGGATAAAACAGAAGAAACAGACGAAAAAGATGAAAATATGAAGTTCCTTCAGTTGATATACAATACTCTGTTAGATAATGAAGTTCAGGAGAAATATGCAAACCAAATTATTGACGAAATTTCTGTAGCCGGAAAAGAAAACGTAAATATTGACACACTGTTAGCTAATGTTTATCAAAAAATGATATTAAAGTTTGGTGAGCCGGCACCGGTAACAGAAAATAAGGATGGAACAAAAATTGTATTTTTTATTGGTCCAACAGGTGTGGGAAAAACTACAACAGTTGCCAAAATTGCTTCTAAGTTGAAGTTAGAAGAAAAGAAAAAAGTTGCTTTGTTAACTACGGATACATATCGTATTGCGGCTACAGAGCAGCTTCATACCTACGCTGAAATTTTAGATGTTCCATTTCGTGTGATTTACACACCAGAGGAATTAAATCAGGCAAAAGAAGAATGGAAGGATTATGATATTATCTTGGCAGATACTGCAGGACATTCACCGAGTAATCAAGAACAGCATGGGGATTTAAAACATTTTATTGATGCTGTGGAAGATACAGAGAAAGATTTGTATTTAGTAGTTAGTGCAACTACAAAATATAGAGATTTGCTGAAAATTGTGGATTCTTATAAAGATTTAAATCATGTTAAGATTATTTTTACTAAACTAGATGAAACCACGGCCTTTGGAAATATTCTGAATTTGCGAATGTATACAAATGCTAAATTATCCTATATAACAAGTGGGCAAAATGTTCCTGATGATATCAGCCTTTTCGATGCACAGAAAATAGTAAGAAAACTTTTAGGAGGCCATTGATGGATCAGGCAGAGCAGCTTCGAAATATTATAAAAATGAATCATATTAGGCAGAGAACTAAGGCCAGAGTAATTACAATTACCAGTGGTAAAGGCGGTGTTGGAAAATCAAATGTTGCTATTAATCTGGGTATTCAGTTAAGGAAAATGGGGCTGAATGTAATTATTTTAGATGCCGATTTTGGCCTTGCTAATATTGAAGTTATGTTCGGTACCATTCCTAAATATAATCTGAAGGATACCATTGAGGGAAAGAAAAGCTTGAAAGAAATTATTACGGAAGGTCCTATGGGAGTACAGTTTATTTCCGGTGGAAATGGTGTAGAAGGGTTAGCAAATTTAAGTAAGGTACAATTAGGGAATCTGCTTAGGGGGATGGAACAGTTAGATGAGTTGGCAGATGTGATACTGATTGATACTGGTGCGGGGATTTCAGACAGTGTTTTGGAATTTGTAGCATCTGGAAACGAGGTTTTGCTCGTGACAACACCGGAGCCTACATCTCTTACAGATTCTTATTCGTTATTAAAAGCGTTGAATAACCATTCTGGGTTTTCAAAGGAAAATATAGAAATTAAGATAATTGCAAATAAAGTTTCTAATATGGTGGAAGGTAGAAATTTATATACAAAACTAAACCTTGTAACAGAGAGATTTTTGCAAATGCCACTTGGATTTTTGGGGTCAATTCCTATGGATGAGCAGATTATAAAAGCAATAATGAGGCAAATTCCCATTTCTATAAGTTACCCTAATGCAAGAGCTTCGAAAGCTTTTGAAAAAATGTCAGCACAACTGAATGGAACAATGATATCGGAAAATAGGAAAAGTCTTGCAGAAGTGTTTTTAAGCTATTTCAACAGGAAAGCAGATAAGTGAGAGTGATGAGTATGGTAACAAAGGTTATTAGAGCAGGTGACAAAATTGATTTGGTAAAAAGTAATTCTGTGCTTACTGAACAGGAGGAAAAAAGGGTCTACAAAAGTCAGGTGTATGATGTTATAGGAGAAGAACAGCTGAAAATTGCTATGCCTCAAGAAAAGGGAAGACTCCTTTTGTTAGAGTTAGAAGCAGTATATCGACTTCAGTTTTATACAGAAAATGGTCTATATGAATGCAAAGGAAAAGTGGTGGACCGTTATAAAACAGACAATATTTATGTAGTGGTTGTGGATATTATATCTGCGCTGAAAAAAATTCAAAGACGGGAATTTTATCGCTTGAATTGTTTGTTGGATGGGCAGATACATATTTTAGATGATGAAGAACTGATGGCAGGAGACATAAAACGGATTCTTCGCATGCATGAGTTAAATGAGGCAACATATGAAAAAGCTGTTATTGTGGACATCAGTGGAGGAGGTGCAAGAATTGCTACGGATTGTCAGGTAGAGGAAGATAGTTATATTACACTGAAATTTCAGGTGAACTTTAAAAATAATTTTCAAGAATATGAACTTTTAGCGCATGTGGTAACGGCAAAAAAGCTGGAAAATAAAAAGAAGGCTTATGAGTTACGAATTGAATTTGAACAAATCGAAAATAATGTCAGGGAATCACTGATAAAATATATCTTTGAACAAGAACGTAAAAAAAGAAAGAGTGAAAAGAGTTGAGTATTATGGCTGAAAAGAAAAAAATATTGGTTGTAGATGACTCTGCACTTATGAGAAGGGTAGTCTGTGATATAATAAATTCAGATGAAAACTTTGTGGTAGCTGATATTGCAAAAGATGGTTTGGAAGCCTTTGCATTGTTGACCGACAATCAATATGATGTAGTGGTTTTAGATATTAACATGCCGCGTATGTCGGGGCTGGAATTACTTGAAAAAATGCAAAAGCTGAAAATCAGTGCAAAGATCATCATGAACAGCACATTGACAAAAGAGGGCGCAGCAGAGACCATCAGAGCACTGGAATTAGGTGCAGTTGATTTTGTAACAAAACCTGAAAATTTTATAGCTGCGAAAGGAAATGATTTCCGGGTTTCTTTGTTGAACGCAATACAAGTAGCAGCCAATGCAAGGGTTTTAAAAAAGATTTCTATTGTCAGACCTACAGCAGGGAAAAAGACAGAGAGGCTTATATCCACACCACAGAACAACAATTTTGGAAAGAAAGATGAAATTAAGCTTAGGCAGGGAAATAAGCCAATGGGAAGCAATAGCAATAAAATTATTGCCTTGGCTTGTTCAACCGGGGGACCGAAATCACTTCAGAGTGTAGTACCGTTGCTGCCAGCGAATTTACCGTATCCAATGCTGATTGTACAGCATATGCCAGCAGGATTTACGAAATCTTTGGCGGACAGACTTAATGATGTAAGTAAAATAGAGGTAAGAGAGGCAGCAGAAGGAGATGTTTTGAAAGCTGGCTGTGTATATATTGCGCCAGGTGGGAAACATATGCAGGTAAGAAATGTGGGTGGTCAGCATAAGATTGTACTTACAGACGAACCGCCAAGAGAAGGTGTAAAACCATGCGCTAACTACATGTATGAATCTTTGGCAAAAAGTTCATACGACGAAGTGATTTGTGTAGTTTTGACAGGAATGGGAGCAGATGGGACAAAAGGTATTAAGTATTTAAACGAAAGGAAAAAAACGTATGTAATCTCACAGGATGAAAGATCTTGTGTAGTTTATGGAATGCCCAAGGCAATAGCAGAAACTGGTCTTGTAGATGAAGTAGTAACATTGACTAAGATTACAGAAACAATTTTAAAGAATTTGGGGGTATGAGAAAATGGATACAAGTCAATATCTAGAGATTTTTATCGACGAAACAAAAGAGCATTTACAAAATCTGAATGAGCAGTTGTTGGTTCTTGAAAAAGAACCGGACAATGCAGATACAATTAATGAAATCTTCCGAGCAGCCCATTCCCTGAAAGGAATGGCAGGTACCATGGGGTACAAACGTATGCAGCGTTTGACACATGATACGGAAAATGTTTTTTCTGAAATCAGAAATGGTAAAATGAAGGTTTCTGCAGATTTAATTGATACTTTGTTTCAGAGCTTGGATGCTTTGGAAGGTTATCTGGAAAATATTCAGCAGACAGCGGACGAGGGGACCGATGACCATGAGCCTATTATCAAGCAGCTGAATGATATTCTTGCAAATGGGACCGGCGCAGCACCGGCGGCACCGGTAACACCAGCAGCGGAACCAAAGAAAGAAGCAGCAGCGGAGGACAATAAGAAGGGGAGAAAGTATAAAAACATTAAGTTGGAAGAACATGAAATTTCTGCCATGAAAGAAGCCTATAAGAAAAATATGAGTGTATATGGTATGACTGTATATGTTCAGGAATCATGTATCTTAAAAGCGGCTAGAGCATTTCTTGTATTTAAGGCTTTGGAGGAAGTTGGGGAAATTATCGTATCTGAGCCAAGCGTACAGGATATTGAAGATGAAAAATTTAATTTTGATTTTAGTCTATATCTGATTACAGAAGCAAATGAAGAGAAAGTAAAAAAGGTGGTAACATCTGTCTCTGAAATTGAAGATGTGGTACTAGAGAAGGTTGAAAATGTAGAAGCATTTTCTGGCGACAGGGAAGAAAAAACAGAAGAAAAGGTGGAAGTAAAAGAAGAAAAGCCTGCACAGGCAGCGGCGCAGGCAGCACCAGCAAAACAGGCAGCACCAGCAAAACAGACCGCAAAGCCGGTAGTAAACAGGACTGTCCGAGTGGATATTGAAAAGCTGGATGCTTTGATGAATCAGGTCAGCGAATTGATTATTGCCAAGAACAGTCTTGTTTCCATCAGTTCCACAGAAAATTCCGAATCTACATTACAGGGGTTGCATGAACAGATTGAATATTTGGAAAGAATTACAACTAATCTGCATGAATCTGTAATGAAAGTACGAATGGTGCCAATTGAGAGTGTTGTAAGCCGTTTCCCGAGGATGATTCGAGATATTTCAAAAAAACTGGATAAGAAGATGGAACTGTATATGACCGGTGAAGATACAGAACTTGATAGAACTGTTATTGATGAAATTGGTGACCCACTGATGCATTTACTTCGTAATTCAGCAGACCATGGTTTGGAATCAAAAGATGTGAGAATTCAGAGGGGAAAAGAAGAAGTCGGTTCTATTTTCTTAAATGCATATCAGGAAGGCAATAACGTTATTATCGAAGTAGGTGATGATGGTAATGGTATTGATATTGAAAGTGTTAGAGCAAAAGGTATTGAAAGAGGAATTATTACACCGGAACAGGCTGAAACCATGACAGATAAAGATGTAATTGGACTGTTGTTCATGCCGAGTTTCTCTATGGCAAAAAAGGTTTCGGATCTTTCAGGCAGGGGGGTAGGACTTGATGTCGTTAAGTCAAAGATTGAGTCTCTTGGCGGAGATGTAGAAGTTAAGACAAAACTTGAAGAGGGAACCACCTTTATCATAAGACTTCCGCTTACACTTGCAATTATTCAGGCATTAATGGTAGAACTTGGCGAGGAAAAATATGCAATTTCATTAAGCGCAATTCAGACAATCGAGGATATTTCTGTATCTGATATTAAATATGTGCAGTCCAAAGAGGTAATTCATATTCGTGGTACAGTGATTCCAATCATAAGATTGGACAAGATTCTTGATATTGAGCCAAGAGAGGAAGAACCGGAAAATCTTACAGTAGTTATTATTAAGAAAGGTGATAAGTTAGCAGGTCTTGTGGTAGATAATTTAATCGGGCAGCAGGAAATTGTTATTAAATCACTTGGTAAATACATAGACAATTCAAAAATTATCAGCGGTGCAACTATACTTGGTGATGGTGAAGTAGCATTAATTCTTGATGCAAATGTATTGATTTAGGGGGTGTTTATCGTGGAAGAAAACAAGGCAGGATTAGAAGCAGTACAGTACATAGTTGTAAAGATTGGCAGTGAACAGTATGGCATTGATATTAAATATGTAGACAATATCGTGCGTTTACAGAAAATTACCAGAGTGCCAAAGGTTCAGACTTATTTCAAAGGTGTTATTAACTTAAGAGGCGAAATTGTCCCGGTTATGAGTTTAAGACTGAAGATGAATCAGCCGGAAAGCGAATACACAAATGCAGCAAGAATTATTATTTTAAAGTTGGAGCCGCAGGCAGCAATCGGCTTGATTGTGGATGAGGTAAAAGAAGTAGTGACATTGGAAGATAATGAGATTGAAAAAGTAGTCTACAATGCAAAAGATGAAAATGCCGGATTTATTACCGGAATTGGTAAACATGAGGGAGAATTGATTTCATTACTTGATTTAAATGCAGTAATAGGCGAAAGGGAAAACGCATAAGGTGGTGATGTCGTAATGGCAAAAGTTAATCTGAATGAAATAGATAATATTTATTACGATGTGTTGCGCGAAATAGGGAATATTGGTGCAGGAAATGCAACAACAGCGCTTGCCCAGCTTCTTAATATGAAGCTGGACATGCGTGTGCCTAAAGTAGAACTGTTGGAATTTAATAAACTGGCAGAAACTATTTGCGGAGAGGAAGATATTGTTGTGGGCATTTATTTATTTTTAAAGGGGGATATTACCGGCAGCATGATGTTTATGCTGGAAGAACAGTCCGCTCATATATTAGTGAATCATCTAATGGGCAGAGAACCGGGATGTGTGGAACCTTTTAATGAAATGGATTTTTCCGCATTGCAGGAAATAGGAAATATTATTACGGGTGCATATCTTTCTTCATTGGCAGGACTTACAGGGTTATATATTAATGCTTCTGTGCCTTATCTTACCGTGGATATGGCAGGGGCAATTTTAAGTGTACCCGCCATTGAATTTGGAAAATTAGGGGATAGAGCATTATTAATTGAGACAGAGTTTGGGGATGACATTGCTATTAACGGATACTTTATTTTGATACCTGACATGCCGTCATATGATGTGATTTTAAAATCATTAGGCATATAAAGGGGTGAAGTGAATGGCAGAGATGATAAAAGTGGGAATGGCGGACTTAAAAGTATGCCCATATCCAAATGCTATTACGACTTTAGGGCTTGGTTCTTGCGTAGGAATCGCCTTATATGATCCGGTAACAAAAGTGGCAGGACTGGTTCACATTATGTTGCCAGACAGTACACAGATTCGAAATAATGAAAATAAAGCAAAATTCGCAGACACCGGAATTCTTGAATTGGTTAACCAAATGGTTAAGGCAGGAGCGAATAAGTCAAGGTTGGTAGCTAAAATTGCTGGAGGAGCTCAGATGTTTGCGTTTCAGAATGTAAATAATTCGGATATGGTTCGAGTGGGAGAAAGAAATGTAGAGTCCACCAAAAAAGTGTTAGAGGAAATGAAGATAAGACTTCTTTCAGAGGATACGGGGTTGAATTATGGCCGTACGGTAGAGTTTTATTCAGAAACAGGAGATTTTGTGATAAAATCAGTAGGTAAGCCGATGAAAATCATATAACCATATAAAATGAATTAAGAAAAAATGAAAGCTATAAGCATATATGCTTATAGCATGTCGTGTTTATAGACAATATTTCCAATGAAATGAAACAGGAAAGAAGGAGGGGGCTTATGAAAACAAAGTATATTTCTGCACTGGTGACATTGAGTGGAGGTGCAGTAGCAGCTATAGCAGGTGTTATTAGTAAGGCACCGACAGATGTATTTGTAAAAAGTGTATTTTTAACGTTGGTGCTATTTTGGGTTTTAGGGTGTGTAGTGGAGAAAATTATAGCTCAGGCTATAGCTCCGGCACCATCTAGAGATGAATTTGAAGTATTTGAGAATATCGAAGAAGTAATTCAACGGGAAGAAGAATACGATAAAAAATATAACAATGGGAAAAAGAGTAAGAAAGAAGTGAAAAGAATTCCTATAAGTGAATAAGAATTTGAAAGAGCAATTAAGGAGCGGAGGCTAGTATGGACGAAGCAGGAAGAAAAGAGTTGTGGGATTTATATACTAAAACAAAAAGTTCAGAGGTTAGGGAAAAAATCATAATAGAATATGCTCCATTAGTAAAGCTTGTGGCAGGGCGCTTGAGTATGTATTTGGGTTATACAGTAGAGTATGATGATTTAGTGGGATATGGAATCTTTGGGTTAATTGATGCCATTGACAAATTTGATAATGAAAAGCTTGTTAAATTTGAAACATATGCATCTCTTAGAATTCGAGGTGCTATCTTAGATCATATCAGAAAAATGGATTGGATTCCAAGAACATTGCGTCAAAAGCAGAAAAAAATTGACAATGCAATAAAAGAAATTGAAGCAGAGCAGGGAAGAAATGCTACAGAAACAGAAATAGCAGATAATTTGGGGATTTCAGAAGAGGAACTATTAAGCTGGCGTTCACAGATGAAGGTAACGAATTTGGTATCCTTAAATGAATATATGGATACTGAAAGTGAAAACGGCTATGGCATGGAAATCCCGGACAGAAAGCAGTTTGCACAGCCAGAAAAAGTATTAGAAGAAAATGAAATGAAGAAAATGCTTGCAGAAGCAATGGATCTATTAACTGAAAAAGAAAAAAAGGTAACAGTACTATATTATTATGAGGAACTTACATTGAAAGAAATCAGTGAGATTTTGGAAGTTTCAGAGTCCAGAGTTTCACAATTACATACAAGAGCATTACAAAAAATGAAGCAGAAAATGGGCGACTATGCTGGAATACTCAGTAGTATATAGGAATAATAAGTGATCGGAGGTGAGAATATGGGGAGGAAAAATGGATATTTTCAGTTGATGATACGGGAGCATGGTACTTTTTTACAGATGATTCCTCCGGTAGAGGGAGGAGAAAAGATAAATGTGGCGGAAGTAGCAGCTTATCTTAGCAGAGAGAAGATTACTGCTTTTGATGTCAGGGAAATGAATGCTGCTATTTTAAGGATGCAGGATAAGCCTGTTGACATTTTAGTTACTTCTGATAAAATTATACCAGTATCAGAAAGTCTTGCAGTAGAAATTTCAGAAGATAAAATGACAGTTACCGGAAGATTTTATCCACCGTCTACAGATGGAAGATTATTAGATAGGGAAGGGATTATTTCAGATTTAGCTATTGCCGGAATCAAAGCCGGTGTAGATGAAAAAGCTATAGAAGATTTTTTGAAAAACAGGGAGTACTGTAAAGACTATGTTCTTGCCCGAGGTATTGAACCGGTTCAGGGGAAAGATGCAAAGATTACTTATCATTTTAATACGGAAACAAGCTTAAAACCTACAGTAAAAGAAGATGGGACGGTAGATTTTCATAATCTGAACAATATTGCGAGAGTAAGTGCAGGAGATGTACTCGCAACTTTGACCAAGGAAGAATTAGGACATCCGGGAATTAACGTGCGTGGTGAAATTATTAAGCCGCGAGAGGTAAAACGTCTGAAATTAAAGTATGGGCGTAACATCAGGATTACAGAAGATAAGTTACAAATCATCACAGAAGTAAATGGTCATGCTTCTTTGGTAGATGACAAAGTTTTTGTTTCCAATGTATATGAAGTGGAAGATGTAGATGCATCTACTGGCGACATTAATTATGATGGAAACGTTTTAGTAAAAGGAAATGTTAGAAGTGGTTACACTATTATAGCGAAAGGAAACATTGAAGTAAATGGTGTTATCGAAGGTGCTGTGTTAAGAGCTGCAGGAAATATTCTGCTAAAGCGAGGAATTCAGGGGATGGGAAAAGCCGATATAGAATGTCAGGGTAATCTGGTAGCTAAATTTATTGAAAATGCCAAAGTAGTGGCAGGTGGTTTTATACAGACGGATTCCATTATGCATAGCAGGGTTTCTGCAAAAGGAGAAATTGAAATCAGTGGCAAAAAGGGGTTTGTTACTGGAGGTGTGGTGCGGTCCGCAAAAATGATTTCTGCAAAAAATATAGGGTCTCCTATGGGAACAGATACAGTGCTTGAAGTTGGTGTGGATCCCTTAATGAAAGAGCATTATCAGACATTGCAGACACAGATCAGGGAATCAGAAAAGGTTCTTAATACCAGTAAGCCGGTGTTGAATGCATTTGGCAAAAAGATGGGGCTGGGAGAAAAATTTTCTAGAGAACAACTTCAAAAATTGCAGGAATTGCAAAAAACAGTGTCAGAGAACGAACAGAGGATCATTGCCAATGTGAAAGAGATGGAGGAAATAGAAGAATTAATTAAAGCAGAAACAAATGCCTGTATCAAAGCACAGGGTTTTGTGTATCCGGGAGTTAGGATTGTAATATCAGATACAAGTTTGTACATACGAGAAAACCTGACTTTCTGCCGTTTTGTTCGTGAAAAAGGGGAAATTAAGGGATATGCTTTATAATATAATGATTGGGAGAGCAACCTGTAGAGAAAGAAGGAAGTTATATGTCATCAATAATAAGACCGGTAGATATGAGTGGAGTTGTACAACGCTCTCAGGAAGTATCTCAAATTAAACATCAAGAAGATAATAAGGCTTTCGTAGACAACCAGAATTTTGGTCAGCACTTTAGCAAAGAGGTAAAGCGTCAGATGGACAGTGTCACTGATTCCGAAAAGAGTGAAGAAAAGAAGGAACAATATGATGCAAAGAATAAAGGGAATGGCAGAGAGTATGAAACTGGGCAGCAAAAAAAACGTAATAAGAAAGAAAATACTGACAAAACATCATTAAAAAGTCAGAGTAGTTTTGATATTCGTATTTAAGGAGAATTATAATGAATACATTAGAAGTGGTTCTAGTACTTATCGGTGTCGGTGCATATGCGGCAAGTTTTGTTTTGCCCGAAAGAAAGAAAGCGGAAGAACAGCCCGGAATTGATCAGGAAGAAATCAAAAAACTGATTCGAGACCAGATGCCTGTTGTTAAAAAAGAAATTGAAGCAGAAGCGGAAGAACAGGCAGAAGAAACAGTTGATAAAATTGAAAGAGAATTGGAGAAGCTGTCAAATGAGAAAATCATGGCAGTAAATGAATATTCTGACAGTGTTATGGAAGAAATTCAGAAAAATCATACAGAAGTTATGTTTCTTTATGATATGCTCAACGAAAAAGAGCAGGATGTGAAAGAGGCATTAAAAACCATTCATCAGGCAAAAACAGAATCCCAGAATTTCTTTGAAAAGACAGTTTCTATTGTGGACAAGGTAGATCAAGAATTTGATCGAATTGATCAGGAATTAAAGGAGTTTCAGGAACGGGCTTCCAATACCATTGAAGGAGTACAGGCTCAGATTGATGAAGTTATGAAAGAGCCGTTAGTGATTCCAGAGCCAATTGTGGTTCAGGCACCTAAGGAAGAAGAGGACATTGAAAAGATGTTTGTTTCCAATGAGGAAAAGGAGAAAGAAGAATTTGACAAGGGATTGATTGACACTTTGCACACGATTATACCGGAATTTATTTCAGAAAAACAGGGAGAAAATAATGAACCGGGGGTTCTTGTGGAAAGAGGGCGGAAGAAACAGCATTTTAATTTTTTGAAAAATTCTGAAGACAATAAAAGCGAGCAGGTGAAGAAATTGTACAAAGAAGGTTTGTCAGAAATAGAGATAGCCCAGAAATTATCCATTGGCAGAGGTGAGGTCAGATTGATTATTGGGCTTATGGAACGGTAAACCATCGGAACAGAATAGCAATAGGGCAATAGAAGGTTCAAAAGAGCTTTCTATTGTTTTTTGATATTTATGGAAGAAAGGATAATAAAATGAAGCTGAAATATTTTTTGCGAGGTTTGGCCAGCGGAATTGTGATAACTACTCTGCTACTTACTATCTCACATAATGCAAAAAAAGATAATATATCAGAACAGGAGATTATAGAGCGCGCCGAGAAATTAGGTATGGTAATGGAGGAGGGAACAGGTTTGTTGTCCCCTACTGTAACTATAACAGGAGAACCCACAGCAGAGGCAACAAAAGTTCCGGAATCTGCAGAGGAAACCCAGACAAGTATTGAGATTACTGGAGGATTAACAGAGGGGGCAGAAGGGAAATTAACCCAGATGCCAACTCAGGAACCAACACCAACTCAAGAGTCAACCCAAATGCCAACTGGAACGGCTGCTTCTTCCGAGAAAAAGGTTCTTACAATCGTGTCAGGAATGTGGTCTGATAAGGTTGCAAGAGAACTGCAGGCAATGGGTCTGGTGGAGAGTGCTTCTGAGTTTGACCAGTATCTGATCCAAAATGGTTACGCAGACAAAATTGTGGTAGGAACTTTTGAAATCCCTGAAGGGGCTTCATATCAAGAGATTGCAGGGATCATAACCAGTCAATGATAGAAGTCTTTGTATGGTTTCTATTCTTAGGAATAAAAGTGTGAAGGTGAATTTATATGATTTATATACGGAAAGTTTTGGAAAATCCGAAAGAAAAAAAGCATAATCGTCATGAAGTATTGCATGCCAATGCACATGAGGTATTATGTCACGCTGTACTGGAAGAATATGGAGAAAAAGCAAAGAAGCTTACCATGCGGAGTATGGAGCATGGTAAGCCTTATTTTGTGGAAAAAGACAGAGAAAACAGAGAAATAGCATCAGATATATATTTTAATTTATCTCACAGTGGAGAAATGGTTGCATGTGTTTTGAGTCGTCAGCCGGTGGGAATTGACATAGAAAAAGTGCGGAGATACAATCCAAAAGTAGCGAACAAGATCTTAAATGATGAAGAATGGAATTGTCTGCAGGCGTCCAAACAAAAAGACAGAGACTTTATACGCTTTTGGACATTGAAAGAGGCCTATGGAAAATATACAGGAAAAGGTTTGGGGACAGATTTTAAAATGGTACAGTTTCATTGGGACGATCAAGGAAATATATTTTGCAGTGATGAGCAGATCAATGTGTTTCAGAAAGAAGTAGAAGAAAATTATATACTTTCTCTTTGCATGGAGAAATCTGCCGGGAATCTTAAGTTGACGAATAAGTGGATAGATGATAAAATTTATACTTGTTAAGAAAGGAAGAACGATATGCGTTATCACAATATTACAAAGGATGACATGTTAAATGGAGACGGTTTGCGTGTGGTTCTTTGGGTTGCAGGATGTAATCATTGCTGCAAGGGATGTCAAAATCCTGTCACATGGGACACGGAAGGTGGGATTTTGTTCGATGAGGCAGCGAAGCAGGAGATTTTTACCGAATTGGAAAAAAACTATATTTCAGGTATAACTTTTAGCGGCGGAGACCCTTTGCATACAGCAAATACATATGAAGTTACGGAATTGGCTAAAGAAATAAGGAAAAAATTTCCGCAGAAAACAATCTGGCTGTATACAGGCTATGAGTGGGAGGCAATTAAAGACTATCCGATTATGGCATATCTTGATGTGGTTGTAGATGGAAAATTTCAACTAGAGAAAAAAGACAATCAGCTTCGCTGGAAGGGAAGCACGAATCAACGTGTTATTGATGTACCGGAAACAAAGAAACTGAATAAAATAGTCTTGCACTGTGAAGATTATTAGTATTTCAGAGTAGGAGGAGCATATGAGAAGAATTGCAAAGTTTCATAAGGTAAGTTTTGAAAGATATTTAGAAGATTGGCAGGAATTATTTGGCTATGAGCCGGAAGCCGTCATTAAGGAACTGTATCAGAAAATAGAACTGCCTCGTCGTGCAACCAAAGGATCCGCAGGATATGATTTCTTTTCACCGCAGCACTTCTCTTTAGAGCCTGGAAGGACAATTACCATACCAACTGGTATTAGGGTAGAAATGGAAGAAGGCTGGGTATTAAAATGTTATCCTAGAAGCGGTCTGGGTTTTAAATTCCGTTTGCAGTTGAATAACACGGTGGGAATTATTGACAGTGATTATTTTTATTCTGATAATGAAGGGCATATTTTTGTGAAGCTTACCAATGACAGCAATGAAGGAAAAATTGTAAATGTAAATGCAGGAGTGGCATTTATGCAGGGGATTTTTGTGGAATATGGACTCACCTATGATGATGCAGTAGAGGAAGTACGAAACGGTGGTTTGGGAAGTACCACAAAAAATAGTTAAGGTTGACAAATGTTTGGGAAACGAGTATACTTTGAAGGTAAAATAGTTTGATATTCAAAATAATCGATCAGGAGAAAATCATGACAACAAGAATTATTGGTACAGGAAGCTCAATTCCCAATAAAAAAGTGACAAATGACGATTTGGCAAATATAATGGATACTTCCGATGAATGGATATATTCTAGAACGGGAATCCATAGCAGACATTTGGTAGAGCAGGAAACAACTACCTTTATGGCAAGTGAAGCGGCAAGAAAAGCCATGGAAGATGCAGGGGTTCTACCGGAGGAAATAGACCTTATTATTGTGGGGACTGTTTCAGGAGATATGTGTTATCCAAGCACGGCCTGTCTGGTGCAGGCAGAGATTGGAGCTGTAAATGCAGTAGCATATGATATTAGTGCTGGATGTTCAGGATTTTTATTTGCACTAAATGCAGCTCATGCATACATTCAGTCAGGTATGTATCAATGTGCATTAGTGATAGGTGCAGAAACTTTATCAAAAATGATGGACTGGTCAGATAGAAGTACTTGTGTCCTGTTTGGCGATGGTGCCGGTGCGGCGGTTGTAAAAGCTGAAGATAAGGGGATACGTGCAATTACCCAGCATTCTGATGGTGCCAGTGGCGGTGTCTTAGTCTGCGAAAATCGTGGTTCTAATAATCCTTTTGTAACCAGCGAGATAAAGTTAGATTATACGAAAATGGAAGGTCAGGAAGTATTTAAGTTTGCGGTAAAAATGGTTCCTAAGTGTGTTCAGGAAGTGGTAGAAAAAGCAGGTTTATCCATGGAAGATGTGGATTATTTCCTGTTGCATCAGGCAAATAAGCGCATTATTGAGTCAGTGTCAAAACGGTTGAAGGTTTCCATTGATAAATTTCCCATGAATATAGAACACTACGGAAATACTTCTGCAGCTAGTATTCCAATTTTATTAGACGAATTAAATCGTAAACATACCTTTCAGAAAGGGGATATTATTGTGATATCCGGGTTCGGTGCAGGTCTTACATGGGGAGCAACTTTATTGGAATGGTAATTATATGGAATAAAAAGCTTTCTTTTTGGAAAACTACTTAAGGATAATTGTGGTTTACAGAAAGGAAGTTTTTTTATGAAATTTTTAGAAGAAAACATCCGAAGCGACTTAAAATCCAATATAACGTATTTTAACAATGTGCTTAATGTAAATAAGAATTTTGACATTGTGTATCGTGTGATTCGCTTTGGGGAAAGAGAGGCCTGTTTCTACTTTATAGATGGTTTCTTAAAGGATGAAGTATTGCAGAAAATGCTACAGTATTTTAATTCCATCACGAAGGAAGATATGCCCGATAATGCTCACGAGATGTCCAAACTCTGTATGCCTTATGGGGAAGTTGATTTGCTGTCAGATTGGGAAGGAATTTTAAAGAATCTGTTATCAGGTGTAACTATCATGTTTATTGATGGTTACAGCCAGTGTATTGCCCTTGATTGTCGTTCCTATCCTATGAGAAGTGTGTCAGAACCAGAGAAAGATAAGGTACTTAGAGGTTCTAAGGATGGATTTGTAGAAACACTGGTATTTAATACGGCTTTGATTCGGCGCCGTATCAGAACACCAGAGCTTACTATGGAGATTAAGTCTATGGGTGAAAGCTCTAAGACCGACATTGTAATCTGCTATATGGAAAAACGAGTAAATAAGGAATTTTTAGATCAGGTGATTAAAAGGCTTGATTCCATCAAAGTGGATGCTTTAACATTAAATCAGGAAAGTTTGGTAGAATGTTTATATCAATATAAGTGGTACAATCCCTTCCCAAAATTTAAATTTTCGGAGCGTCCAGATACGGCAGCAGCACAGATTTTGGAGGGAAATATAGTAATCTTAGTGGATAATTCACCATCCTGTATTATTTTGCCCACCTCTGTATTCGATATTATTGAGGAAGCAGATGACTATTATTTCCCCCCCATTACAGGGACTTATCTGAGATTGACCAGGTATGGCATAGCGATTATTACATTGGTGTTGACACCGCTATGGTTATTGTTTGTAAATAACCCAGAATGGCTCCCCGCATGGTTGCAGTTTACGGTGATCCGAGATGAAGTAAATGTGCCTGTTATTTTGCAGTTGATGATTTTGGAATTTGCCATTGATGGTCTAAAGCTTGCAGCTGTTAACACACCAAATATGCTAAGTACACCTTTGAGTGTAATCACGGCGCTTGTTTTGGGAGAATTTTCCGTAAAATCAGGATGGTTTAACAGTGAAGCAATGCTTTATATGGCTTTCGTTGCGGTGGCAAATTATACACAGCAAAGCTATGAACTGGGATATGCATTGAAATTTCTTCGTATGATCTTGTTGATTTTGACGCAATTTTTCGGGTTGTACGGTTTTATCGGAGGAATTATATTGACGGTGGTTTTACTGGCAACAAATAAAACCATTTCCGGATCTGGCTATTTTTATCCGGTGATTCCATTTGATTTAAAGGAATTTGGCAGACGTGTAATTCGAAAAAGACTGCGGTTTGAGGAAAAGCAGGGATAGGATGCTGGACAAAGATTAGGAGAAATGATAAACTTAGGAGCAAATGAAAAGAAATGTAAGCAGAGGAGGTATTTTGCTTGGTAAGAGCAGGAATTGTATTAGAAGGTGGGGCAACCAGAGGAGTATTTACGGCGGGTGTGCTGGATTATCTGATGGAAAAAGATATTTATTTTAAATATGTGGTAGGAGTATCTGCTGGCGCATGTAATGCAGTGAATTATGTGTCAAAACAGGTTGGACGTACTAGACAGTGTATGATTATAGAAGAAAAAGAAAACCGCTATGTGGATATTAAGAAAATGGTAAAAACAGGTTGTCTGTTTGATATGGATATGATTTTTGACAAATACCCAAATGAAATTTTTCCTTTTGATTACGAAGAGTGTTTTCGTTCCAAGATGGAGTGGGAAGTAGTTGCCACTAACTGCGAAACAGGAAAGGCAGAATATTTAACAGAGCGGGAAGATAAGAAACGAGTAATGCAGATATGCCGTGCCTCCAGCAGTCTGCCGCTGGTGGCACCGGTTGTAGAGGTGGACGGTACGCCTTATTTGGATGGCAGTGTGGCGGATTCTGTACCAATCAGTCATACTTTACGAAAAGGATATAAAAAATGTGTGGTGGTTCTTACCAGAAGAAAGGAATATAGAAAGCAGCATTCCAAAAAAGCAGACAAACTATATATTGCTGCGCTTAGAAAATATCCAAATCTAGTTAATAGCATGATACATCGCTCAGAAGTATATAATAAACAGATGGATTTGATTGACCGTTTAGAACAGGATGGGAAGATTTTTGTCATACGTCCTACAACACCGGAGGTGTCAAAGACAGAACAGAATGTGGAGGTGCTAACTTCTTTTTATGAACACGGATATGAAACTATGAAACATCAGTATGTAGCCATGTTGGAATATCTGGTGAGATAAGGAAAAATGGAATAAGAAATGAGGTTTGACATTGAAAAGGATGAAAAAAATAAATGCCAATACAATGAAGATGATTGCCATCATTACTATGTTTATCGACCATCTGGGGGCCACATTGGTGTGGGAATATATGCTGACGCTGCAGGGAGAGGCAAGAATGGAATGGTATACGGTTTATCTGGTTATGCGGAAAATCGGAAGACTGGCCTTTCCGATTTATTGTTTTTTCATTGTAGAAGGTTTAGAGCATACTAGAAATGTGAAAAAATACATAACAAGGCTACTTATTTTTGCTGTTATATCAGAGATACCATTTGATTATGCGTTTCAAAATGGGTTGACATTAGGTTATCAGAATGTGTTTTTTACTCTGGTTATTGGGCTTATCTGTATCTGGAGTGTCAAAGAAGTGGAAGAACGGGTTACAGATAATATAAAACAGATTATATGTAAAACATTGATAATAGCAGCAGGAATTTTTTTGGCAAATATGCTGAATACAGATTACGGTGGATTTGGCGTATTTATGATTGCAGTATTATATTTGTTTCGAAAGAGCAGGATTATTCAATGTATTGCTGGTGCATTGGGGTTTGCGCAGGAGGTGACAGCCCCTATTTCTTTCCTGCTATTGTACTTTTATAATGGTGAAAAGGGAAGAAGTATAAACAAGTATTTCTTTTATGCATTTTATCCGGTTCATCTTGTAGTTCTTGCTGTGGTAAAAATAATTTGTTTTGGAGGATGATTCTTAAGCACAGATATATTCTTTTTACATATTATAATATTGAAGCTTTTTCGAAAGGAATTTTAGTATGGCAGACTGCAAATGTAACAGAGGAATGTCGGGAAGAAACTGTTACGAGAAACAGGAAAGCTGTATAGATAAATTTCCGGTAGGTATGACTTATGTACCGTGGCAGAACTGGAACCAAATTTACGAATTTGATAAAGCATTGCATAGTGGGACACTTTTTCCGGAACTGGATAAACCGTTTATCGGAAGGAGGGCTTGTCGATGAACTATTCTTGCAGCCGTATGAACAAAGAGCAGCTGTTTGACTGGATTAATATGATAAGTTTTGCCGCTGGGGAAACGAACCTTTATCTGGATACTCACCCTTACGACGAGGAAGCATTAAAATTTTATAATGAGTGCGTAGAAATGCGCAAAAATGCAATCAGTGAATATTCTTCACGTTATGAACCGTTGACTTTAGATCTGGCAGGTGGCAGTGAAAACCAATGGAAATGGGTAATGTCACCATGGCCTTGGGAAAAGGAGGGATGCTAAATGTGGAATTATGAAAAAAGATTGCAATATCCCGTAAATATTAAAAATCCAAATCCAAAGCTTGCGCAGGTAATCATTAGCCAGTTTGGTGGTCCAGATGGTGAGCTTGCTGCTTCTATGCGTTATTTGTCCCAGCGTTATGCTATGCCATACCGTGAGGTTATGGGAACACTAACTGATATTGGTACGGAAGAACTTGCACATTTAGAGATGATAGGAACCATTGTGCACCAGTTGACCCGTAACCTTTCGCCAGATGAAATTGTAGCTTCCGGCTTTGATAAATATTATGTGGATCATACCACCGGACTTTGGCCGCAGGCAGCGGGAGGAATACCTTTTAATGCCTGTGAATTTCAGAGTAAGGGTGATCCGATTACTGATTTGGTGGAAGATCTGGCAGCAGAGCAAAAAGCACGTTCCACCTATGACAATATCCTGCGTTTGGTGCATGATAACGAGGTGGCAGATCCAATCCGTTTTCTGAGAGAAAGAGAAATTGTACATTTCCAAAGATTTGGTGAAGCACTAAGACTTGTTCAGGATAAGCTGGATTCTAAAAACTTCTATGCGTTTAATCCAGCATTTGATTGGGATACCAAATCATCTTCTGGCTGCAGATGTCAAAAGTCATAAAAAAATGCTGTGCATGGGTAAACCTGTGTACAGCATTTTCTATGCCAGAAAATAGGAAGCTGTTACCATAAAAAGACTTTCGATGAGAATTTTGAAAAGAAAAAGTAAAATTGTACAATATGCACAAAAATAGAAAAGTGTTCCATAAAACGGAAAAATTTTGAAAAAAAATTAAAAGCTGATATTTCGAGTAAAAGTTAAAAAAAATGGGTGCATTTTTTAGAATGAAAAAAGTTTTATAATAACAAGAAAAAAAAGAATTTGTTCAAAACGTAGAAAATTTACAAAAAGAAAATACTGTGTGCAAAAAAATAGATAAAATGATATAGTAATTTTGTAACAAACAGTAATATATTACTAAAAAGGGAGGAAAGAAAAAAATGCATAAAAAACGCATTTTCAAGTTTTTCCGTTATACAGTTTGCACAGCTCTGGCAGTATCTATGTTAGCCGGTGACATTGGTACAAGTCTAGGTGTTGTTTATGCGAACCAACCGACACAAGTTTCGGAAACGGAAGAAGAATATGTAGAAGAAGACATTGCAGCTTCTAATGCAGAAAAGTATGGCTTGGCAGAAAACACAAAGCAGGGAGTTATTCTTCATGCATGGTGTTGGTCATTTAATACTATAAAAGAAAACATGAAAGACATTGCAGAAGCCGGATTTTCCACAGTACAGACTTCACCAGCAAATACTTGTATTGTGGGTGAAGGTGGTGGAATGCAGTTATACGGAAATGGGAAATGGTATTATCATTATCAGCCAACAGATTGGAAAATCGGAAACTATCAGCTGGGAAGCAGAGAAGAATTTAAAGCAATGTGTGAAGAAGCTGATAAATATGGAATTAAGATTATTGTGGACGTGCTTCCAAACCATACAACGTCTGACACTGGATCTGTAAGTCAGGACTTGTACAATGCAGCAGGCGGATTTGATAAGTTGTATCACAAGAACTGGAATATAGGATGTACTAACTGGTCAGACCGTAATCAGATTACGAATTATAAATATTCAACGGATGGGTGTCCGGATGTATGTACAGAAAACCCGGGATTTCAGGCATACTATGTAACTTATTTGAATGATTTGATTGAATGTGGTGTAGATGGTTTCCGTTATGATACTGCAAAACATATTGGTTTACCAGATGATCCATTAGATGAAGTTACAAGGAATAATGGATGGACGAATAATTTTTGGGACGTTGCATTGGGAAAAGCGTCTGTAAACGGTGTGAAGTTAAATGGAAGCACAGATACACTTTTTGTGTATGGTGAAGTACTTCAAGATCAAGGATCTAGAGATGCAGATTATGGCAAATTGTTTAATTTGACTGCAAGTAATTATGGAGGAACATTAAGGAATGCCATAAGGAACAAAGATTTTAATGTGAATACAATAAGCAATTGGCAGAATGCAGCGGGAGCAGACAGATTGGTTACATGGGTGGAATCTCATGATACGTATTGCAATAATCATGAATCAGGCTGGATGACCGACTGGGATATCAGAATGTGCTGGGCGGTTATTGCAGCAAGAGCTTCCGGAACACCACTGTTCTATAGCAGACCTGACGGTTCTAATGGATCCCAGGGAAATTACTGGGGAAATAATGTGATTGGTGCTAAAGGTAATGACCAGTTTAAGGATCCCGAAGTTGTGGCAGTAAACAAATTCCGTACAGCCATGATTGGGGAAGGCGAATATTTGAGAAACATTGATGGCAACCAGACATTACAGATTGATCGTGGAACAAAGGGAACCTGTATTATTAACCTTGGCGGTGAGAAAACTATTAGCAGTCCTACTACCATGGCAGATGGTACTTATACAGATCAGGTATCCGGAAGAGAATTTACAGTATCCGGCGGAACTATTACAGGAAAGTTGGATGGTGGAAAAATTGCAGTTATTTATAATGCAACAGCATCAACAGCACCAAGTGTCAGTGCATCCGTATCCGATGGAGCAAGCTTTACTTCAGATACTTTAGATGTAACATTTACTGTAAAGAACGCAACCAGTGCTACGTATTCAGTAGACGGCGGAGCAGCCACTTCATTTACTGACAGCACAAAGTTAACTTTAGGTGCTGACACAGCTTTTGGAAACACAGTAACCGTTAAGATCACTGTTATAGGTGAAGATGGAAGTACAGTAGAAAAGACCTTCACTTATAAGAAAAAAGAAGCGGGTAAAGTGGAGAAGAATACTGTTTACTTTACAAAGCCAAGCAGCTGGAGTGGAGCATATATATATGCCTATATTCCAGGGGAAACAGCTACAAAGCTTACCGGTGAATGGCCGGGAACAGCTATGACAAGCGAAGGTGACGGAGTTTATTCCTACACTTTTGCAGATTCCGTA